>JAGQRJ010000067.1 GCA_020425635.1 Planctomycetota bacterium
AGCGCCTCCACCGCGCGCGCGTGGGCGCCGCGGCGGTCGACCAGGGTGTCGTCGAGGTCGAAGAGCACCCCGCTCAGGGAGAGGCCGAGGGCAGGCAGCTCGAGCTGGCTCACGTGCGCACCGTCCGCTCCGGCAGCGCCGCCTCGGCCACCGCCTGCCCGGTGACGCCCGACCCCACCGCCCACACCTCGCGCAGCCGCGGCGCGGCGCGCAGCGCGCGCAAGCCCGCGGGCGTGATTCCAGGACAGAGCGAGAGGTTGAGCACGGTCAGCTCCGGGAGCCGGGCCAGCGCCTCGCAAGCCGCGTCGGTCAGGCGGTCGCAGCCCCGCAGGTCGAGGTAGCCGAGGGCGGGGAGCTCCGCCAGCGCGGCGAGGCCCGCGTCGCCGACCCCCAGGCAGCCGGAGAGGTCGAGGGTCACCAGCTCACGCAGCGCGCTGAGGTGCGCGCAGTTCGCGTCCGTGAGCTGCGCGCAGCGCGAGAGGCTCAGGCCCACGAGCCCAGCGCTCGCGCTCAACGCGGCCAGCCCCGCCTCCCCCCACGCGCCGCAGCCCCACATGTCGAGCCAGCCCAGCCCCGGGATCGCGGCGATCGCGGCCAGGGCGCCGTCGTCGACGGCGGCGCAGCCGCTCAGGTCGAGCCGTCGCAGGCCGCTGAACCGGCGCAGCGCGCCGAGCCCGGCGGCGCTCACGTCCGGCCCCACGCTCAAGCCGACGTGCGGCTCGCTGGCGAGGAGCTCCGCCGCGCGGGCGAGCCCCGCGTCGCTGGGGCCCAGGGGCTGCAGCCACCAGGCGCGGTGCTCGGGCAGCGCCAGCCCCCCGGGGTTCGGGGTCGTGCCGACGGTCCGCCGCCGCCCGTCCGGGGTCAACACGCTGACCGACGCGGGCTCCGGGTAGTCGAAGCTCCGCGCCCCGAACACCTGACTCACGAGCCAGCGCCCGGGCACCGGGAGCCCCGCGCGCTGGCGGGCGGCGATCGCCTGGGTCAAAGCGTCCTGGTCGCTGGGGTCTTGCTCGAGGCGACGCTCGAGCTCGCGCAGACGCCGATCGGACATGCTGGCTCCTCGACCGCCGGCCTAGAAGGGGACGTCGTCGTCGCCGGCCGGGTCGAGCGGCGGGGCGGGCCGCGACGGCGGAGGCGGCGCGGCGGAGGCGGCGGGCTTGCCCCCGCCCGACTTGGTGAGCGCGAGCAGCGCGTCGATCACGGCCGAGGCGTCGCGCCGGCCCACCTCCTCGAGCTCGGCGGTCCCTGCGTGCTCCTGGAGGAAGGCGCCGAACTCGGCGTCGGTCATGTGCGCGCGCCGCTTGAGCGTCTTCACGAAGCCGACCTGCTTCTCGCTGATCTTGGCCTGCTGGGAGAGGTCGACGCCCTTCTCACGCGCGCGGGTCTGGAGCTCGTCGATCAGCTCCGAGGCCTCGTTGACCTTGAGCTCCTCGAGCTCGCGCACGCCCGCGACCTCGTCGGCCACGTCGGCGAGCGCCTCGTCGTCGAGCCCCAGCTTGCGCTGCAGCGCGCGCACGAAGCCGAGCTGCTTCTCCGACGCCTCGCGCGGCCCGCGCGTCGGCGGCGGCTCCGGCTCGTCGCGGTCCTCCTCGTCGCTCATTACGGCTCCTTGCGGTAGAGGGTCCGAGGGAAGGGGATCGCCTCACGCACGTGCTCGCGCCCGCAGATCCAGGCCACCAGGCGCTCGAGCCCGAGGCCGAACCCGCCGTGGGGCACCGACCCGTAGCGCCGCAGGTCGAGGTACCACTCGAAGGCCTCCTGCGGGAGCTCGTGCAGCTTGATCTGCTCGAGCAAGAACCCGAGGTCGGTCGCGCGCTCGCCGCCGCCGATCACCTCTCCCGCGCCCTCCGGCGCGATCACGTCGACCCCCAGCACGAGCCGCTCGTCGTCGGGGTCGGGCCGCATGTAGAACGCCTTGATCGCCTTGGGCCAGCGGTGCACGAGCACCGGCCGATCGAAGTGGGCCGAGATCGCGGTCTCGTCGGGCGCGCCGAAGTCGTTGCCCCACTCGAACTCGTGACCCTGATCCTGGAGCAGCTTCACCGCCTCGTCGTAGGTCACCCGGGGGAAGGGGCGCTTGACCCGCTCCAGCGAGGAGGTGTCGCGCTCGAGGGTCGCGAGCTCCTCGGGGCAGCGCTCGAGCACGCGCTGTACGATCGACTCGAGGAACTCCTCGGCGAGGTCCATGACGTCGTCGAGTCCGGCGAAGGCCATTTCGGGCTCGACCATCCAGAACTCGGTCAGGTGCCGGCGAGTCTTGCTGCGCTCGGCGCGGAAGGTCGGCCCGAAGCAGTAGACCTTCCCGTGGGCCATGGCCGCCGCCTCCATGTAGAGCTGACCGCTCTGGGTGAGGTAGGCGGTGTCGTCGAAATACTTGACCTCGAACAAGTTCGTCGTCCCCTCGCAGGCCGCGGGGGTGAACACCGGCGCGTCGACGTGCACGAACTGCCGGGCGTAGAAGAAGTCGTGGATCGCCTGGATCACCTCGCTGCGCACGCGCAGGGTGGCGTGCTGCTGGCTCGAGCGCAGCCAGAGGTGCCGCTTGCTCAGGAGGAAGTCGATCCCGTGGGCCTGGAGCGAGATCGGGTATTCGCCCTCGACCTCGCTCACGACCTCGAGGTCGTCGACGGCGACCTCGACCCCGCCGGGCGCGCGCTCGTCGAGCTTGACCGTCCCCCGCAGGCGGATCGCCGCCTCCTGGGTCAGGGTCTTGATCCGCGCGAAGACCTCCTCGCCGACCTCCTGCTTGTTGACGATCGTCTGCACGATCCCGCTCCCGTCGCGGAGGTGCAAGAACGCCAGCTTGCCCTTGGCGCGGAGCTTGTAGACCCAGCCCTGGAGCTCGACCCGCTGTCCGTCGTGTTGTTTCAGCTCGCGTACCGTCGCCGAGGTCGCCACGAAGTCCCTCCTGTAGAGCCCGTTGGCTCGAATGTAGTCTGCCACCTCTGGGGTGACGTTGTGCTCCCACGCGCCGCCTTCGAGGATCGCACGCCGGACGGCGGTCGAGCTCTCCGGCCGCGGGGGCAGGGTCACGACCCCCTCCCGCAGCCTCGCGGCGAGGTCTTCGCCCAGCTCCCGGGCCACGATCGCCAGCCCGTCGTCCAGGCGATACCCCGGACGGGCCGCCACCACGAAGGCTGTCTCGCGAAGCAGGCGCGCGGCGTCTTTCCAGGTGGGCAGCTCGCCCACGGTGTCGCCGCCGATGACGAACGCGAAGCTGTGCTCGGGGTGCCGCGCCCGGAGCGCGGCGAGGGTGTCCACCGTGTAGCTGGGTCCGGGGCGCTCGAGCTCGACGTCGCACACCTCGAGCCAGGGCTCCCCAGCGGCGGTCCGCCGGCACATGTCGAGGCGCGCCTGGGGAGGCGCCATGTCGAGGTGCCCGGGCTTGTGGGGTGGGCGGCTGGCGGGGAGCAACCACACGGCGTCCAGGCCCTGGGCCTCGCGCACCGCCCGAGCGACCGCCAGGTGCCCCAGGTGCGGCGGGTTGAACGACCCCCCCAGCAGCCCTATCCGCACGTGAATCCGCCCTCCGCTCGCGTCGACCGGGACTATACCGCTCCAGGCAGCCCAGGAGGGCCAGCGAGGACCCCTGAGGCCCGTCTGCTCCGAGCCGTTGCGTAGCGGTCCAGGGGTGCCTAGCCTGGGGGTGCATGGGGGATCCCGCCAGCGAGTTTTGTCGCCTTGCCGTGGAGCGCGGATACGTCAGCGCCGCGACGGTGGAGTCGTGCCTGGCGAAGTCTCGCCAGGACGGCGCGAGCCTCCCGCGCCTGATCGCCGGCGAGGCCGGGCTGCACCCCGACGCGGCGCGAGAGCTCTACAGCGAAGCCTGCAAGCTCGCGGTCGGCCACGACCCCGACATGACCCTCGACTGCTCCCTCGACCGCGACGAGAGCCTGCTGTCTGGCCAGGCTCAGAGCCCGAGCCAAGCGCGCCCGAATCCTGGGGCGTCGTCGAGCTCGGCGCTGCAGGCGCTCGCGGGCAGCGGCTTCGGCATGGCTCCGACGCTGGCCCCCGTGTCCGCGGCCCCGGAGTCGACCCTCGTCCAGGCGGGGAGCGCCACGGACCTCGCGGCGATCCTCCGCCCCGGGGGCGTCCTGGGGGCGATCCGCCTCGAGGCGGAGCTCGGGCGCGGGGCCATGGGCGTCGTGTGGCGCGGGCAGCACCAGCGCCTGCGCCGGCCGGTGGCGCTGAAGCTGCTCAACCCCGGGCTCATGCGCGACTCGAGGATCCGCTCGCGCTTCAACGCCGAGGCCCTCGGCGTCGCGCGGCTCCAGCACCCGAACATCGTGCGCGTCTACGACACCTCCCGCCCGGAGGAGCCCTTCGCCTACTTCGTCATGGAGTACGTGCAGGGGCAGGCGCTGTCGGAGGCCCTGCAGTCGCGGCGCTTCGGGGTCGAGGAGTCCGTGCGCCTGATCGTGACCGTGGCCAAGGCGGTGCACTACGCCCACTCCCAGGGGATCGTGCACCGCGACTTGAAGCCGGGCAACATTCTGCTCGACAGCCACGGGGTGCCCTACCTCACCGACTTCGGGATCGCGAAGCACAGCGACGGAGAGGGCTTGACTCAGGTCGGCGAGGTCCTCGGGACCCCGGCCTACATGTCCCCCGAGCAGGCCGAAGGCCAGGGCGCCCTGGTCGACGCGCGCGCTGACGTCTACGCCCTCGGCGCGATCCTCTACCGCATGCTCACCGGGCAGCCGCCCTTCGTGGCTTCGTCCTCGTACGAGATCCTCAACAAGGTGGTGACCGAGCCCGCGGTGCCGCCGTCGCGGCACGTGCCGGTCTCTCCGGCGATCGACGCCGCGATCTTGCGCGCGCTCGCGAAGCGCCGGGAAGACCGCTTCGCGAGCGCCATGGCCTTCGCCGAAGCGCTCGAACGCGCCCTGGTCGACACGACCTCGCCCACGCTGAGCCCGACCCCTGCGGCCCCGGCCCCCGAGCGGCCGGCGCGGCCCGCCCCGCCCTCCCCCCGGCGGCGGATCTCGGAGCGCAACGCCGCG
>JAGQRJ010000463.1 GCA_020425635.1 Planctomycetota bacterium
CGGCGAGGTCGTGGCCCGCGCCGGCGACGTGCCGACGCCGATCAACGCCGAGCTGCAGGCGTGCATTCACGCCCTCGCCCGCGGCGAGCTCGCGGGCGGCCTCGACAACCTGCGCGCGCTCTACGCGCGCACCCGCGACCGGGTGCGCGCCGAGCCCGTCGGCGCTTGCGCCTAGGCGCCGACTCCCTCCCGCTCAGAGCGGGGAGATCGTCTGGACACAGCCCGTGAACAGGCTGACGAGGATCCAGCTGCCCACGACCACACACCCCGCGGCGTAGAGCCAGTTCGCCGACTGACGCGCAGACGGCAGGATCCAGCGGTCCTTGAGCACCAGCAGGCCGATCGAGAGCAGGTAGAGCGTCCACCACACCCCGGGCGGGACGCTCACTAGCAGCTCCGTAGACGGCGAGAGCGGGATCCCCACCTCGGCGTACATCGCCCCAAAGGCCGGGGCGACGAAGGCGCTCACCGCGCACACGAGCGCCCCGGTCGACCCGCTGAGCACGCTCCCGGGGTGGATCCAGCGAGCCTCGGGCGCAGGCGTCGGCGGGGGCGGGGGCTGCCAGCCGAGGGTCGGCTTGGCGACGCAGGTCGCCGGCCGGCACCCGAGGGTCGGGCAGCCCCCGGCTTCCTCCCAGCAGTGGCCGTGCAGTCGCGTGCCGCAGCGCAGGCACCCCGGCGTCTCGGCCCTCACCAGGTCGTGGCAGTAGGCGCAGCGCAACCTAGCCGAGCCGCGCGCCCGCAAAGCGAGCGGCGCGCCCTCGATCCCGGGGCGTTCACGCAGTATGGCGACTTCGAGCACGGCGTCCTCCTGCCTCACCCGCGAACTACGCCGGCCCCTGCGACGCGTTCAATCCGAGCCGGATTGAACGCGCGCCACCCCGCGGCGTAGTAAAGGCTGCCGCAACTCGGCGAGCGGTCGCGCTACTCGACCTGCACCTTGTAGAGCGTGCTCCCGTCGATCGCGAACAGCGCACCGCCGAGGCCCGTCATGCAGCGCGGCGAGTCCCAGGTGCCCTCGAGCGAGGTGAACGCGCCGCTCGTGGGGTCGACCCGATAGAGCGCGCTCCCGTCGAAGGCGTAGAGTGACCCGCCGACCGCCGCCAGGCCCTTGGGAGCGCCCCAGCTCCCCTCCAGCGCCTCGAAGGCGCCGGAGCTGGGGTCGACCCGGTAGAGCGTCTCGCCGTCGAACGCGAACAGCGCTTCGCCCAGGGCGGTCAACCCGCTGGGCTCGGTCCAGGAGCCCTCGAGCTCGACGTAGCTCCCCGAGCTCGGGTCGACCTTGTAGAGCGTGCCCCCGTCGAAGGCGTAGAGCGACCCGTCGAGCGCGGCGAGCGCCCCGGGCGCGCTCCATGCCTCCCCGAGCGCCTCGCTGGCCCCGGAGCTCGGGTCGACCTTGTAGAGCGTGCCCCCGTCGAAGGCGAAGAGCGACCCGTCGAGCGCAGCGATCGCCCCGGGCGCGCTCCAGCTCCCCTCGAGCTCGGTGTAAGCGCCGCTGGCCTGCACCTTGTAGAGCGTCGTGCCGTCGAAGCCGTAGAGGTGCTCGCCGAGGCTGGTGAGGCACGTCGGCGCGTCCCAGCTCCCCTCGAGGGCGACGTAGCTCCCGGGACCGCCCGCGGGATCGCCTCCCCCTAGGGCGGCGGCGCCCTCCGGCTCCGCGCCCCCGCCAGGGCACCCCACGAGGAGCAGCGCCGTCAACGCGAGCAGGGAGAGGGTCGCAGGGTGGAACGTCATGGGGCCTCCAGGCCGTTCCACGATACCGCTCCGCCCGCGCCGCGGGAGGGTCGGGCGTCGCGCACTCAGAGGGGCCGCTGCGCAGCGGCGGAGCCCGCCCGCGCGAGCGTTCAATCCGATTCGGTTTGAACGCGCGCAGGCCCGCGGCGTAGTTCAGGCTGAAGCTGGCAAACTCATGGCGGATCTATGGCCTCCCCCCTGCACCCACCTCCCTGCGGAGCGCGCCGGTGAGCGCACCGAGCGACGAGACGCTCATGGCGCTCTGCGCGGCCGGCTCGGACAGCGCCTTCGCCGCCTTGGTGGAGCGGCACTCGCCGGCGGTCTACCGCTACTTCCACGTCGCCTGCCGCGACCGCGAGCGCGCCTGGGACCTCGTGCAGGAGACCTTCCTCCGCGTGCACAAGCACCGGGCCGGCTATCGCCCGGGCGGGACCTTCACGCACTGGCTGTTCGTGATCGCGGCGAACCTCGCGCGCAGCGACCGCAGAGCCCGACTGCGCCGGCCGACGGTCGCGCAGCCCGAGGGCTTCGATCGGCCCCACCCCGCGCCGGGGCCCGAGCAGGCCGCGGTCGACGCAGAGCGCCTGACCCGCGTCCGCGCCGCACTGCAGCGCTTGCCAGCGCCCCAGCGCGAGGCGCTGCGCCTGCGCCTGCTCGAGGGCCTGGACTTCGACGCGATCGGGCGCGCGCTGAGCTGCCCCACCGCGACCGCGCGAACCCGCGTCCACTACGGGCTCAAGACCTTGAGAGCCATGCTCGACGAAGCCCCAGGAGTCAGTGAATGACGACCCACGAACAGGAGCTGCGAGGCTGCGACCGCGACCGGCTGTGGGCGCTGGCGGCGGGCGCGCTCGAGGAGCAAGAGACCCCGGCGCTGGAGGCGCACCTCGCCGGCTGCAGCGACTGCCGCGAGCGCCTGGTCGCGATCCAGGCCGACGTCGAAGCCCTGGGCTGCTTCGCCGAGGGCGCGCGCTCGCCCGACGAGCTCGCGCAGCAGGTCCTCAGCCGCTCGCGCGGCCTGCAGGCGCGTGCTCGGCGGCTGCGCTGGCTCGCGCTGAGCGCGCTCCTGCTCTCGATCCTCGTGGGCGGCTTCTACACCGCCCACCGCCTGGGCGAGAGCGCCCTGGCGCGGCGAGATCTGTGGGCGCTCGAGCACGCGATCCAGAGCATTCAAAACCGCGAGGGGCGCTATCCCGCGAACGAAGACGAGCTGGTTCGCGCCCTCGCCCGGCTGCAGAGCCCCGACGTGCGCGTCGACGAGCAGGGGCGCCCCCTCGACCACTGGGGCCACCCGTTCCGCTACCGCTGCCCGGGCGAGCGGGTCCCCGGCCTGTTCGACCTGTGGGGCCTCGGCCCCAACGGCCTAGACGAGCGCGGCGGCCCCGACGACCAGACCAACTGGCGCTAGGCGTCGTCCTCACGCAGCGCCCCGGCCCGGACTCGCTCCCGGAGCAGCGCCGCCTCGTCTTCGACCGAGCTGGATTCCCTCCAGCGATGCTCCAGCGCGCGCAGTCGTTCGTCGCTCACGCCTCACCCCGCTTGGCGACTCGCTCGCGCACCGGGTCGCCGTAGCCCAGCAGCCACGGCGCGAGGTCGGCCTGGATCGCCGCGAGGACCGTCGCGCCGTCGGTGGCGCTGGCCGCCTTGCGGATCGCGAGCAGCGCCTCGCGCGGATCGCCGTGCTGGGCGGCGAGGAGCGCGTGGCCCACGGCCTCGACGGCCCACACCGCCGCCGGCCCTTCTCGATTGCGCGCCTGGTCGGCGGCGTCGAAGGCGTCGCCGCCGAAGCGCGGGTAGCCCGCCTCGCAGGGGTCCCAGCCCACGCAGAGGCCCTCCAGCCGGCAGAGGCTCTCGGTGGCCCACTCCTGCAGGCCCAGCGCCTCGATCCGGCCCGGGGCGAAGACCTTGCTCCACTCGCGGTATCCCACCAGAGCGGCCCCGCTGGCGACTCGAACCGCGCTCAGCGCCTTGAGCGGGGCCCAACCGAGGAGCCAGCGGCCCCACGCGCAGAGCCCCTCGCGGCGCGTGAACGCGTCGAAGCCCTCGAGGGTGCGGAGCTCCCGGGGGCCGACAGGCCCATGACCCGTCGGGTCCTGGAGGAGGGGGACCCAGAGCTCGGGCTCGACGACGACGAGCGGCTCCTCGCCCCAGGCGAGCCGGGCGGCGCCCCCGAGGGTGGCGGCCAGCTGCAGCCGCTCCCGGGGGAGCTCCCCCGCGCGCACGCGCTCCTTGAGCCAGGCCGCCTCCGCCTCGAGGCTCCCGCGCTCGCGCCAGCGGCGCTCCAGCTCACGCAGTCGCTCGTCGCCCACCGCAGGACGCTCCCTCTCGCCCCAGCGTGCGCGCGGGCCCGCTCGGAGGCAAGCCCTGCCTCCCGAGCGGGGCCGCAGAGCGCTCGCCTTCGTGCTACCACGGTGGCTTCGTCCGTCACGAGACGTGGTTCGGAGCGCCCGGGGAGCCCATGGCCGACGCAGACGACTGGAACCCGGGGGCGGACTTCGCCGAGACCTGGGGCGCGGTCTCGCAGCAGCTCACGGACCTCGACCTCGACGGGACCCAGAGCCTGCGCGCGACGACGAAGACCGTGCTCCTCGACGGCCCCGGCCCCTCGGAGCTGCAGGTCGGGGAGCTCCCGCTGCTCTCGTCGGCGAGCTCGGGGGCGACCAGCGACCTGATCCCCACGCGCGTGCTCGGCGAGGGCGGCATGGGCAAGGTCGAGCTCGCGATCCAGCGCTCGCTGCGGCGAGAGGTCGCACTGAAGTCGATCCTCGGCGAGGAGGACGACGGCGCCAACGCCGCGGCGCTCATGCAGGAGGCGCTGTTCACCGGGCTCCTCGAGCACCCGAACATCGTCCCCGTGCACCAGCTCGGGCGCAGCGCAG
>JAGQRJ010000464.1 GCA_020425635.1 Planctomycetota bacterium
TCGAGCAAGACAAGCTCGACGCGCACTGGACGCTCTACACCTGCCTCGTGACCACGGCCCAGCTCCTGGCGCCGTTCTTGCCCTTCGTGAGCGAGGAGATCTGGCAGAACCTCGCGCGCGGGCACCAGGCCGACGCGCCGCGCTCGGTGCACATGTGCGCCTACCCCGAGCCCGACGCGGCCGCGGTCGACGCCGAGCTTTCGGAGGTCATGAACCTCGTGCGCGAGCTCGTGAGCCTCGGGCTCCAGGTGCGCACCCAGAACGTGCTCAAGGTGCGTCAGCCCCTGAGCAGGGCCCAGCTCGTGCTGACCCGGCCCGAGCGCCAGGCCGCGGTCGAGGCCCACGCCGGGCTGATCGCCGACGAGCTCAACGTGCACGAGGTCGCCTTCGTCGCCGACGCGAGCGAGTTCGTGACCTACGAGGTCAAGCCGTTCTTCCCGCGCCTCGGCCCCCGGGTCGGCAAGGCCATGCCCGCGCTCAAGCGAGCGCTGGGCGCCGCCGACGGCGGGCAGATCCTGGCCGCGCTCGAGGCCGAGGGGAGATACACCGTCGACGCCGGCGGGACCCCGGTCGAGCTGACCGCCGACGACGTCGAGGTCGCGCTCAACGCCAAGGAGGGCTTCGCCGCCGCCAGCGGCAAGGCCGGCGTGGTGGTGCTGACCACGACGCTCACCGAGGCCCTGCTCGCCGACGGCCGCTTCCGCGAGGTCCTGCACCACGTGCAGACCGTGCGCAAGGACCTCGACCTGGAATACACCGCGCGGATCGAGGTCACGCTCAACGGCGCCGAGACCCCGCTCGCCGCGGTCCGTGGCCGCGAGGACGCCCTCGCCAAGGAGGTCCTCGCGACCCAGGTCACGGTCGGGGTCGACCCCGCCCCCGGCATGCACACCCACACCTGCACCGTCAGCGGCGAGGAGCTCACGCTCGGGGTGCGGGTGGCCACCTAGTGGACGGATCCCTGCGCCGCTAGGCTTGGAGCATGGAGCCGAACGTGCCTTCCTCGTCGTGGCTGAAGCGCTGCCTGGTCGTCTTCCTCGCGGGCGGCTTGCTGGGGTTCGGCTTGCTCTGGACGCCTGCCTCGCCGGCGGTGTTTGGCTTCAGCTCCTATTGCAGGGTCTGTGGGCTCGAGCAGCGCACCCTGCGCAATCAATTGCCCCTGAGCGAGGTCACGCTCTTCGAGCGCTCGGTGGAGTCTCCGACGCTCTACAGCGGCGCCTACTACGCGGGGGGTGGCCCGAGCCACGCCCACGACTTCGTCTTCGCCGCAGGCTCGGGCAACGGGGTCAAGTGTGCGATCGGAGACGGGCGGCAGCAGCAGCGGGGCGCGCAGGACCCGGATCGCGCGGCGTCGCTGCGCTTCGTCCTGGGGCAGGTCGGCGCTCCCGAGCTGCAGAGGGTCTACGCGCAACACCTCTTGGTCCTCCGCTCCCCTCCCCTCCTCGAGCCGGGCGCGACGAAGGCGATCGACGGCCGGCGCCCGGCTGCGCTCGCGCAGATCGACCTCGCGATCGTGGGCGAGCTCCTCGAAGGCACGCCCGACGAGCAGTTCCTGGCGCTCGAGGAGGGACTTCAAGCCGTCCTCGAGCAGCGCGCCGGACGCTGATCCGCGCGGCACCCGGGTGCCGCCACGCCCACGGGTCGCGCTAAGCATTCTGCGGCAAGGGCTTAGGGATAGGCCGACCAGCACTAGCACGTTCGAGGCCAGGGCCTAAGTCGACCGTTGACTTCCCGCCCGTTGCCCCGATAATCCCCGATCGCCCACGACCTTAGGAGTTCCCGTGACCGAGCTGACCATCGCCGACCTCGAGGCTGCGTTCAACGCCGACCTGAACTTCGAGACCTATCCGGCCCTGCGTGACGCCGCGCTCAGCAACCAGGGCAACGCGCGTCGGCTCGAGGAGCTGTGCGAGGGCCTCGACGAGAGCAACCCCAAGCAGGCGACCAAGAAGGGCGTGGCGCTCAGCATTCTGGGGCGCATGGCCGCGTCGGTCGAGGCCCTGGAGAAGGCGCACCCCAAGGAAGAGGTCGCCTCGGTGTTCCTCGGGCGCGTCTACCTCAACCGCGGCGACTACAAGGCCGCCAAGCAGCGCTTCCACGAGGCGATCAACAAGCACCCCGACTCGCAGACGATCGCTTACGGGCTGATCCACGCGACCCTCAGCCTCGGCGAGCACGAGGCCGGCTCGAGCATTCTCAAGCGCGCCCAGGAGCGCTTCGGCGAGAACTCGGACACGCTGTTCCTCGTGGCCTTCCACTCCGAGCTCACGGGCGAGTACGAGGAGGCGCGCAAGGGCTACGAGAAGGTGCTCGAGCAGGACCCGACCCACCCGCAGTCGATCTTCCGCCTCGCGCGCTACCACCAGACCTGGGGCGAAGAGGAGAAGGCGCTCGAGCTCTACGAGACCCTGCGCGACCTGCAGCCGACCTACGTCAACGCGCTCTTGAACCTGGGCAACCTCTACGAGGACTACCAGCAGTGGGAGCGCGCGATCGAGTGCTACACCGAGGTGCTCAAGGCGATCCCGAACCACCCGCGGGCGCTGGTGTTCCTCGGCGACGCGCGCGCCTCGAAGGTGATGTACTACGACGAGGACAGCGAGCGCCGCGCCGATCGCCAGAGCCAGATCCTCAAGATCCCGGTCACCGACTTCGAGCTCTCGGTGCGTTCGCGCAACTGCTTGAACAAGATGAACGTGCGCACCCTGGGCGACCTGATCCAAATGACCGAGCACGAGCTGCTCGCGCACAAGAACTTCGGCGAGACCTCGCTCATGGAGGTCAAGCAGATGCTCGCCCAGAAGGGCCTGCGCCTGGGCCAGGGCAAAATGGAGGGTGGCTTCGTCGCCCCGCCCAAGCCCGTGGAGGTCTCCGAGGAGACCCTCCAGGAGCCGATCGAGTCGCTCGACCTCTCGGTGCGCTCGCGCAAGTGCATGGAGCGCCTCGGGATCACCTCGATCGGCCAGCTGATTACGCGCTCGGAGCCCGAGCTGCTCCAGGCGAAGAACTTCGGGCAGACCTCGCTCAACGAGATCAAAATGCGCCTCGAGGAGCGCGGCCTGCGCCTCAAGGACGCCAGCTTCTAGAACGCCTCCGAAGCCCGCAGGAACCGCCCGCGCAGCGCCGCTGCCGGGCGGTTTTGCGTTGGTTCCCTCGCTCCGCGCCAGGTGTTGCTCGCTGTGCAGGCAACGGCGGAGGGGAGGCCCGGGGAATCACGCGCCCCGCGTACTCAGGCGTGCCGGCCGCAGGACCGACGCGCTCCGCCCCGTCCGGCGTGCTATGCGCAGCTAGGCCACCCACGCCGCGGAGGCAGGGGGCCTCGTTGGCGAAGGTCGTGGCGTAGCCCACAGCACGAGCGCGTCGACGTCGGAGTCGGCGTCGGCCCGGGTGTCCTCGGGCGGGGGTAAACCCCGCCCCTACGTCTGCAACCGATGTAGGGGCGGGGTTTACCCCCGCCCGTGGTGTCGGCGTCCGCGTCGGTGTCGGCGCTGGTGCGGATAGGATCCCGGGGTGAACGCACGACTCGAAGCGGTGGGCTGGATCTGCGCGAGCGGGTCGCGGCGGGCGCGGCGTGACCCA
>JAGQRJ010000465.1 GCA_020425635.1 Planctomycetota bacterium
ACCTCGCTGTCAGCCAGGGCTGCCCCAGGGGCAAGTGTCTCCACCAGCCCCGACGCTCGGCGGCCCCATAGCATCTACGGCTTGGTGACTGGAGGTCTTGCGAGCGCCGGGCCTCGCCAGCCGTAGGGGCGGAGCTTGCCTCCGCCCGCGGTCGCGCTCCCGCGCGTCGCCTTCTTCCCTGGGCCGAGACCGAGACCGAGGCCGCGCGGGAGAAAGGCGATTGGGTCTTGCGAGGGCTCAGGCCTCGCGCTGCGCCGCTCCCCCGCTCGCGCTGCCTGACCCCCTGGAACGGGACGAGGCCGGTCCGAGCTCATGCTCGGCCGGCCTCGATCGATCCGTGTTGCCTATCCGCCCTGCGGGCGCGCGGCTACTCGGCCGCGGCGAGCTTCCACAGCGGGCCGAGGTAGACGAAGCGGTCCTCGTGCATGTAGAAGAGTTGCAGGCGGACCCCCGCCTGGGGGTCGTCTTCGGCGCCGCGCGGGTAGAGCCGCGCGCAGTAGAAGGTCGTCGCCGGCTTGAGGTGGTCGGCGCAGGTGCGCAGCCCCGAGGCGAACTCCCGGGCGGCCGTGGTCTCGGCCTCCATGCTCTTGAGGTCCTCGGTGGTCGCGCTGAACACGTCGACCTTGCGGAACTCGGGGGTGATCCCCAGCTTCTCGAGGGCCGCTTGGGGGCCGGCGCCGAAGATCTCCTTGGCGTGGGCCTGGACCTTGCCGCCGAGGGCCGCGAAGCCCTCCTTGGTCAACGCGGCCTCGACCGCCTCCTTGTTGGGGACCAGCGAGCGCAGGGCCTCGCTGGCGACCTCGGTCTTCTTCGCGCGCAGCGAGCCCACGAGCTTCTTGAGCAGCGCCTCGAGCTGGTCGGCGTGGGCGTCGGCGGGCTGGCGCGCGCGCTCCTCCTCGCCGTCGTCGTCCTGGGCGAAGCCCACTCCGGAGCAGCCAACGAGCAGCCCAGCGGCCACGATCAGAGCCTTCATACGATCCTCCCTGCCTCGGTAATCCCGACTTTGATTCCAGGAATCTTCTTCGCCTCGGTGATCGACCGCCGCACGAAGGTGGCCACGGCCTCCTCGTGGGCGGGGTCGTAGATCAGACTCAGCGTGCGGGTGTGCGCCCGTGAGAGGTCGACGCTCACCGGCTTGCCCTTGTTCAGGAACTCTTCGACTTCCTTGCCGGTCTGGAAGCGGTCTTCGGGGCGCTTCTGGCACACGCGGTGCACGAAGTCGTTGAGGTCGCGCGGGACGCGCGAGTTGATCGTGATCGGGTCGGGCACCGGCTCGCGGACGTGCTTGCGCAGCACCTCGTAGGGGTCTGGCGAGTCGAAGGGCAGGCGCCCGGTGAGCATTTCGAAGGCCATGACGCCGAGCGAGTAGAGGTCGGCGCGGCCGTCCATTTTCTTGCCGAGGGCCTGCTCGGGGCTCATGTATTCGGCGGTGCCGACGATGTCCTCGTCCTCCTCGGCGGCCTCGGCGCGGGTCTTCGCAATCCCGAAGTCCATGAGCTTCACGCGCCCGCTGGGCTCGATGATCACGTTGCTGGGCTTGATGTCCCGGTGCACGACCCCGCGGGTGTGGGCGCAGTCGAGGGCCGAGGCGAGCTGGGTCAGGATCGAGCGGGTCTGGTCGAAGTCGAGCACGCCGCGGGTGTCGACCATGCGCGAGAGCACGGTGCCCGTAACCTTCTCCATGATGATGAAGAAGGTGGCGTAGGCCTCTTCGCTGTCGATCACCTGCACGATGTTCTCGTGCTCGAGGCTCGCGACGATCTTGGCCTCGTTCTTGAAGCGCGTGCAGAAGTCGACGTCGTAGACCAGCTCGTGGGAGAGCATTTTGATCGCGACGGTGGTGCGCAGGGTCGGGTGCAGGCCCTCGAACACGATCGCCATGCCGCCGCGGCCGAGCTCACCGACGAGGCGGTACTTGCCGATCTGCTTGATCTGGTCGCCCTGCAGCAGGCGCCGGCCGAGGATCTCGGTGAGGAACGAGGCCACGCTCGGGTGCTCGGCGAGGAAGCGCTGGAGCGGCGCGCGGCGCACGACCAGGGCCTCGACGTCGGTGTCGGCGTAGACGTCGGCGTTGCGCGGCTCTCCGGTGAGCAGCGCCATTTCGCCGAACATTTCCTTGGGCCCCAGGCGCGCGACGAACTTCTCGCGCCCCGTCTCTTCGTCCAGGACGGGGACTCGCACCTCGCCCTTGCGGATCAGGAACATGGCGTCGCCCGGGTCCCCGCGCGAGAGGATCCGGGTGCCGGCCTTGAAGTTCGCCTGCTCGCACTGCGACGACAGCCAGCCCGCGTCGCGGACCGACAACGAGCGAAAGGCCTGTATGGACTTAAGGAAGGCAGTGTGCTGCGTCATGACCCCTCCGCAGTCGCTGGGCGCGTAGTGTAGCGGAGCCCAGGGCGGGCCGATAGGGCGTGGTGGCCCCTGGCGGCGGGTCTTTACGAGGGGCCGTGCGCACGCCGCGCACCCTGACGGGCCGCTTGTTTTGCGAGTCGGGGGCCACTACCCTCGGCAGCATGTCCCGCGCCGAACTCTTCTCGCGCTTGCAGGCCACCCAGTTCGACCTCCTGGTCGTGGGGGGCGGAATCACCGGTGCCGGGATCGCGCGCGACGCGGCCCTGCGGGGGCTGCAGGTCGCCCTCGTCGAGCGCTCGGACCTCGCGCGGGGGACCTCCTCGGCGAGCTCCAAGCTGATCCACGGCGGCCTGCGCTACCTCGAGCAGTACGAGTTCGCGCTGGTGCGCGAGTCGGTGCGCGAGCGCGCGCTGCTCACCAAGAACGCCCCGCACCTCGCCCGCCCGCTGCCGTTCTTGTTCCCCGTCTACGAGCAGAGCGGGGTCAAGCCCTGGGAGATCCGGGCCGGCATGTGGCTCTACGACGTGCTCGCGCTCTTCGGCAACTACCGCAACCACAAGATCCTCAGCCGCAACCAGACCCGCCGCATGGCGCCGCTGCTCGACTTCAACGGGCTGCGGACCTGCGCGCACTACTACGACTGCTTGACCGACGACGGGCGCCTGACGGCGGAGACGGCCCTCGACGCTCGCGCGCGCGGGGCGGTGGTCGCCACCTACTGCGAGGCGATCGAGTTCACCGTCGACAGCGCGGGGCGGACCACCGGGGCCTGGGTCAAGGACCGCCTCGACGAGGCGAGCCTCACCGGCGAGGGGCGCGAGACCCCGCGGATCCCGGTGCGCGCCAAGGTGACCGTGGTCGCCGCGGGGCCTTGGACCGACAGCGTGCTCGCGGGCAAGATCCAGCGCCCGCTCTTGCGCCCGACCAAGGGCTCGCACGTCGTCCTCGACCGCGAGCGCCTGCCGATCGACCAGGCGGTGGTGATCAAGAGCCGGCTCGACGGGCGCGTGCTGTTCGCGATCCCCTGGGCCCAGCGCACGGTCCTCGGCACCACCGACACCGACGCCTGCGAGCCCCCCGACGCGGTCGAGGCCAGCAGCGAAGACGTCGACTACCTGCTCGGCTCGGCCAACGCCTACTTCCCCTCGCTGCACGCGCAGCCCAAGGACGTGATCTCGACCTGGTCGGGGCTGCGCCCGCTCATGGCCGCGGGCGAGGGGCTCGACCCCTCCGAGGTCTCGCGCGAGCACGCGATCGTCAACGTCGACCCGGGGCTGCTCGCGATCGCCGGCGGCAAGCTCACGACCTACCGGCTCATGGCCGAGCAGGCCGTGGACCAGGCGCTGAAGAAGCTCGGCTTCAACCGCAAGCTCGACCCCTGCCGGACCACCGAGGTCCCGCTCCCCGGGGGCGAGGGCGTGACCCTGCGCAACCTCCCGGCCATGGTCGCGCGCCTGACCAAGCGCCACGGGCTCGACCCCGACGTCGCCACACACCTCGTGCACAGCTACGGGCGCCGCGCCCCCGAGGTGATCGCCTGCGGTCAGCACTACGGCGTGCGCCCGGGCCGGATCGCCCCGGACCTGCCCTTCACCTACGACGAGGTCGCGTTCGCGGCCGCCCACGACGGCGCCGAGCGCCTGGTCGACGCGCTGCGCCGGCGCATGAACGTGTTCCTCCAGGACCTCGACCAGGGCCTGGGGGTCGCCGAAGACGCCGCGCGGATCATGGGCGAGGTCCTCGGCTGGGAGGACTGGCGCGTCGACCTCGAGGTCGAGGACTACCGCCAGCGGGTCGGCGCGTCGCGCCGCTACCTCGAGGCCCCGCTGCGGGTCCCCGAGCCCACGGCCTGACGCCGAGCAGCCTGGTGCAGAAGTCCTGGCAAGGCGCGAGGAGGTCCTGCAACCGTAGGGGGCGTGACCGCCGAGCAACGCGGTCCAGGGCTTTTTCACCAGGTTGCTAGGGCTGCTCAGCCTGCGAGCCGCGCCGTGCGGCGCGCGTAGTAGGCGCGCCCCGCCGCGAACACGCCCGCCACCCCGAGCAGCAGCGCGCCCGCCTCGGGCACCTCGCTCAGCACGAGCAGCACCCCGGGCACCGCGAACACCACCAGGCCCACGGTCATGAGCCCCGCGAGGAACAGGCCGTGTTCGCGGGCGTGGACGAGGCAGCGCCCGGCCCAGGGCGCGCGGCTCTGATCGGGCAGGGGGCGGCGCGCGCACGCGGCGACCGCGCAGCGCTCGCCCTCGCGGGGGAGCGGCGCCTCGGGCACGCCGCAGCGCGTGCAGCCGCCCTCCTCGCTCCAGCACGAGGCGTGGTGCCAGGCGGCGCAGGTCGCGCAGGCCTGGCGCGCGTCTGCCGCCGAGACCTCGACGTGGCAGAACGGGCACGGGCCCAGGAGGGCCGCCTCGAACTCGACGGGCTCGCTCACCCAGCCACTCTACTACGCCCCCGCAGCCCCAAGCGCACGGTTGCTTCCCTTGCGGCCGGCGCTACGCTTGAAGCAGAGGAGCCTCGTGCGCAGCTCGCTTCCGGTCCTGCTCTCGCTCGCCTTCGTGGGCTGCACCAGCCAGCACTACCTCGTCTCGAGCGACTCCGCGCCGCTCTACGCCGCGGCGGCCGACGGCGAGGTCCTCGCCACCCTCCCGCGCTACGCCCACGGCTGGGTCGAGGGCGAGGCCGGATCCCGGCTGCGCGTGCGGGCGGGGGAGCGGGTGGGCTACCTCGAGGCGCGCGACGCGCGCGTGTTCAGCGTCCTCGATCCGGTGTGGGACGGCGGGGCCGACCTCCGCGCGGCCCTCGACCGCACCCGGCGCGGGCTGCGCGTCGAGCTCGAGGGCGACGACTGGCAGCCCGACGCCCGCGAGGCCGTGGCCGAGGGGCGGATCCGCAAGGGCATGACCCAGGAGCAGGTCGAGATCGCCTGGGGCTGGCCCTTCGCGATCGAGCCCGACGGCGAGGGCGACGTGTGGATCTACCGCCGCTCGGGGACCTCGCTGCAGCGGGTCGACTCCAGCTACCTGTTCCCCTACCCCTTCGGCTTCGGCGTCGGCTGGTACGGCGGGCGGCGCGGCCCCTACTTCGGCGCGGTGTGGCAGCCCTACCACCGGGTGCGGATCGAGGTCCCCGTGGTCCGGGAGTATCGCGTGCACTTCGACCGCCGCGGCCAGGTGACCGGCGTCGCCCGGCGGAGCTGGATCGAAGACTAGCCCGCTGCGGCTCGCTTGGGTCCCACGGGTGGGCAAGGTCTGCCCGTTCGACCCGCCGAGCTCCTGCGCGGCTGGCCTAAGTCTCGCGCGCGCCGCGGGGGCTGGGGCACGTCGTCTGCGCGAGGGCGGGGCGGAGGACCCCATGCCCGAGTCGACCCTGAGCCCCGCCCTGGCCTACACCTACTGCGATCAGCGCTGCGAGCGCTGCCCGCTCCAGTCCGAGTGCGAGGTCGCCGCCGCGAGCGGCGGCGACCAGCCCCTGCCCGCGAGCCCCCAAGCCTACGCCGAGCAGCGCGAGCGGCGCGCGGAGCTCGTCCACGAGGCCCTCGACGAGCGCAT
>JAGQRJ010000466.1 GCA_020425635.1 Planctomycetota bacterium
CCGGCCTGCGGCCGGGTACGCACTGTCGCTTGCGCCTCGCTCGCGGCGGCAGAGCCGCCGACTCGCTCCGGCGCAGCCCGCCTGCTTCGCAGGCGGCTACCCCGCAAACTCACCACTTCGTGGTGAGGTTTGCGGGCTAGCGCATGTAGAGCGGCACGCGCTCGAAGGGGAGGCTGAGGATCGTGACCGCGATCGAGGTCCCGTAGACCTTGCCCACGCCGTCGCCCTGCCAGGAGCCGTCGCTCGCCTGGGAGCGCAGGAGGAAGTCGCGGACCTGAGGGTAGTAGCGCCCCCAGTCGTCCCCGCCGACTTGCCAATAGGCCTGAGCCAGGTAGAGGTGGGTGTAGTACCAGTGCCCGTTGCGGTCGGTGATCTTGATCGTGCGCTTGCAGAACTGCAGGCACTTGCGCGCCGCCGGGCTGTCGTATTGCCCAGCGTTGTAGAGCACCGCCGCGCCAGCCGCGGCCAGGGCGGGCCGCGAGGGGCCCCCCATCGCGTTGTAGGCGATCCCGCCGTCTTGGTTTTGGGACTTCTCGATGTAGCTCACGGCCCGGCGGATCACGGTCAGCGGCACCGAGATCCCCGCGTTGCGGCAGGCGCGCAGCGCCTGGACCTGCGTGACCGTGACCGAGCCCTCGTCGCCCTGGGAATCGGGGGTGTAGAGCCACCCGCCCGCGCCGCTCTGGCTCTTGCCGATCAGCTCCACCGCGCGCCCGAGGACCTGCCGCACGCGGGTCTCCGTCGCCCCGTCGAGCTCCTCTCCCAGGCAGCAGGCGAGGAACATCGTCCCGAACCCGTGCCCGTACATCGAGCGTGACTCCTCGCCGCTCGCGGTGATCAGCCCCGTGCGGCTGGCGTGCCGAGGATCGAGCAGGAAGGTCATGATCCGGCGCACCTTCTCGGAGTAGCGCCCGCGGCTCGGCGTGTCGCCGTGCCCGAGGAAGGCCATGCCCGCCAGCGCGGACATCGCGGTCGGGTAGACGCCGTAGCCGCCGCCCCCCCCCGCTTCACCGAAGCTCCCGTCGCGGAGCTGGTTCTTGGCCAGCCAGGCGACGCCGCGGTCGATCGCGCGCACCGTGGCAGGGCTCACGTGAGGCGGGAGCTCACGCACCCCGTCTTCACCCTCCTGAGCGTAGACGCCTGAGCCAGCCAGCCCCGCCAGCAGGAGTCCGAGCAAGCCGAGTCGGGTCACGCGCATGAAACCTCCACCGCCTGCACTATAGCCGGCCGGTGCATGAGCGCGGCGAACGCGCTACTTGCCCGCGCCGGGGGGCGCCCCCAGGGTCAGCGTGAGCGTCTTGCGCTCGGTCCCTCGCGAGACGCTGAGCTCGACCTCGTCGCCCGCGTAGTGTGCGCCGAGGGCGTGGCGCAGCTGCCAGGCGCGCTCGACGGCGCGTTCGCCGACGGCGGTGATCGTGTCGCCCGGCTCGAGGCCCGCCTGGGCCGCCGGGGAGCCGGGGCTGACCTGGGCGATCCGCACCCCATCCTGGCTCAAGGGGTCGGGCACGACCCCGAGGAACCCGGGGCGCAAGACCCCCGCCTTGCTCAGCCGCGGGATCGCAGCCACGGCGTCGACCGCCGGGATCGCGAACCCGATCCCGGAGTCGTAGATCTCGACGCTCGCCTGTCCGCCCTGCATCGAGAGCGGCACCAGGATCCCGAGCACCTCGCCCTCGAGCGAGACGAGGGGGCCCCCGTAGTTCATGGGCGAGATCGCAGCGCTCGACTGCAGCGCTCGCCCCCCGATTCGGTTGAGCCCCGAGACGATCCCGCGCGAGACCGCGAGGTGCTCGTAGCCCAGTCCGCGCCCCAGGGCGATCGCGTAGCGACCGACCCGCAGCGCCTCGGGCGCCGCCCAGGTCACGGGGGTCAGGCCTTTGGCCTGGACCTTGAGCAGGCACAGCGCCCGCGCTTCGTCTTGCCCGGCGAGGGTCGCGAGGTAGCTCTTGCCGTCGTGGGTCGTGACGATCAGGTGTCGCGGCTTGCGGCGCAGGAAGAAGGTGCTCGTCAGGATCCAGCCGTCCTCGCGGACGACCAGCCCGGTGGAGGGGCCGTAGGCCTGCTTGAACCCCTTGCGCGCGAGGATCCCTTCCTCGGCGCCCGCCTCGTTGGTCGGGGCCTGGAAGGCCTCCTCCAGGCCGCCCAGCGCCTCGATCTCGACCACGCCGACGGCGACTCGCTCGATCGCGCGCTTCGTGACGCGCTCGAGGGCGCCCTCGTCTCGCGACTGCGCCGCGAGCGGCGCGCCGAGCGCGACCCCCAGGACGGCGAAGCAGGTGAGCCTCACGGAGCCTCCAAGCGCAAGCGCAGCGTGATCAGCGCAGGCCCGCGCTTGACCACCACCTCGACCTCCTGCCCAGCCGCGAGCGACTCGAGCACCTGGTCGTAGTCACGGCACGAACGGATCGTGCGCCCCGCCAAACGGAACACGAGGTCGTCGGGCTCGAAGCCCGCGCGGGCCGCGGGGCTCTCGGGGACCACGCGCTCCACGTAGGCCAGGGGCGAGCGCACCAGGTGCGCGCGCAGCAGGCGCAGCCCCGTGACCGGGGGCCCGGCGGCGGACTCGGCGGGCGGGCGTGGGGGGTCGGGGTTCGGGCTGCGCCAGGTGATCGCCTCGCGCACGAAGTCGCGCAGGAGCTCGGTGGGGACGGCGAAGTTGAGCAGCGTGTTGGTGGCGCGGGACTCGACGATCCGCCCGCAGATCCCCACGAGCTCGCCGCTGCGGGTCAGGAGCGGCCCTCCCTGGGTGCCCGGGTTGTGCGGTGCGTCGTGCAAGATCAAGCGCGGCAGGCGCTCGGGCAAGTTGAGCACCCGCGCGTCCTCCTGAGGCGCGCCCACGGTGGTGACCACACCGCGCTGCACGGCGACCCGCTCGGCGCCGTAGACGAAGCCGAAGGGGTTGCCGAGGGTGTAGATCGTGTCGCCAGGGCTCACCGCCTCCGAGCGCCCCAGGGCCAGGGGCCGCAGCTCGACCTTCGCGGCGCCCAACCCTCCCACGGGGAGCTCGAGCTTGAGCAGCGCCACCCCGAGGCCCGGGTCGGCGCGCCAGATCACGGCCGGGTAGCTGCGCCCGTCGACGTCTACGGCGCGCAGGCTGGGCGTGCGCAAGGCAATGCTCCACGCCGTGAGCACGAAGCCCCGGGCGTCGACGATCACGCCGCTGCCGTAGGCGGGGACCCCCTGGAACCCACCGGCGCCGTAGACCTTGACCACCGCGGGCCAGGCGCGCTCCAGCGGATCGATCGCCTGGCCGAAGGCAGGCAGAGTCGCACACAGCGTCAGCCCCAGCGCGCAGCCGAGGGTTCGCCTCACGGGCCCTCTGGAGTTCAACGGACCTCCTCGGGGGCGAAGCTGCCCTCCGGCTGAGGCCCCGGCGCGTAGGACCCCTCGAGGGTCTCGAGCAGCGCGCCCGACTCGAAGTCGACCCGGGTCACGGTGAGGCGTCCGTCCACCGCGCGCCAGCGCTCCTCGACCCAGCCCTCCCCCTGAGGGTACGCCAGTCCGGCGAAGCCCAGGTCCAGGGCGTCGAAGTAGAGCAGGCGTTTGCGTCCGGCCTGATCACGGACCTCGAGCCGCGCGACGCGCTGGGCGCCGAGGGCGTCGCCGCCGGTGAGTTCGAGCGCCGCGAGGCTGCGTTGCTGCTCGGGGTCCTGGGCGCCCAAGAGCGCGTGGCGCGTGCCCGCGAGCTGGTCGCGGCGGGCCGGGGGCAAGGCTTGGGGCGCCTCGCCGCTGCGCTGGACCCACCCCTCGGCGCCGTCGTAGACCTCGACCTGGGCCTCGCCCAGGGTCCCAGTCTCGACCCGCACGCGCAGGCCGTCGACCCGGATCAGCTGCCGCACACTGGTGCCGTCGGCGCGGGTCAGCGTGCCCTCGACCGCGTACGCCCGAGCGGGTGAGGTGGCGCGGTAGGCGGCGAGCAGGCCCTCGGTCTCCGCGGTCACCAGGTCCGGGTCGGGACGCCACTCGCCGCGACGCGGACCCGACCACAGGGGCTCGAGGCGGAAGCTCGCCTCGACCTCGAACACACCGGCGCCGTCCTCCCGCGCGCGCTCCACGCCGAGCCGCACCCGGCGCCCTGCCGGGAGCCGCGAGACGTAGGTCAGCAGGTGATTCTGATTGGAGAGCTCGACCCCGTTGAAGGTGCGGAGCACGTCGCCCAGGCGCAGGCCGGCGCGGTAGGCAGCGCTCTCGCGCCCGATCGCGTCGACCACGAGCTGGGTCTGGCCGGTCGGGGTCGTCTGGTCGCGCACGGTGGCGTTCATGGTCCCGTGCTGGCACTGCCGGCAGGCGCGCAGGTCCCAGAGGAAGTTCTTGATCTGATTGATCGACGCGGCGAAGCCCACCCCCACGTTGACGCGGCCGCGGTCGGGGCGAAAGCCGCCGAGCCCGTTGATCCCCAGCAAGGTCCCGTCGCCGCGAAACAACGGCCCCCCCGAGTTGCCGGGGTTGATCGAGGCGTCGATCTGGATCGAGTCGCCGTAGACCAGGTCGGAGCTCCCTGAGGCGTCGCGGTAGCGGTGGAGCCCGGAGATCACCCCCTCGGTCACCGTGGGAGTGTAGTCCTCGGCGAGCAGGAACGGGTTGCCCATCGCATAGACCCGCTCGCCCACCTGCAGCGAGTCGGAGTCACCGAGGGGCACGGCGCGGAAGGTGCGCTCGTCGATGAGGCGCAGCAGCGCGATGTCCCCGCCGGGGTCGATCCCCAGCAGGCGCGCGCGGTAGGTGCGCCCGTCGCTCAGCCCCACGGTCAAGACCTGAGCCACGCCCGAGACGTGGAAGTTGGTCAGCACGTAGCCCCGCGGGTCGATCAAGACCCCGGAGCCGCCGCCTTGCCCCGGATCTTCCCCAGGGAAGACCGCCGCGACCGACTCCGAGAGGCGCGCCACGAGGGCCACCTGCCGGGCCTCGTCCTCGAGGGCCTGGGCCAGGTCGGCGTCGGCGTCCTGGGCCACGCCCGGTGCCGCGGAAACGAAGGCGAGGGCCGCGGTGGCCCAGGGAGCGAGGCGACGAGAGACCATGCGGCTCAGCGATCCTGCTCGGACAGCGCGCGGTAGTACTCTTCGATCAACTCCCGGTAGCGCTTGGGGAACTTCTCGCGCAAGTATTGCTCGGCCTTCTCGCGCTCCTGATCGCGCATGTGCCCCCAGTCTTCGCTGGTCGCGTTGCGCGGGAGTTCGGTGAGCTCACCCACGCGGCTCGTGCCGCCGGGGAGCGTCGACCCCTGCGCGGGGCCCCCCGAGCGCTGATTGCCCGAAGCGTTCCCGCCCTGGCCCGGCTGGCCGCCGCCGCCGCCGCCGCCGCCGCCGCCGCCGCCTTCCTTCTCGCGCATGAGCTCGATCAGTCGGTCGAGGGTGGCGACCACGTCGCGCTGGCGCGTCTGGGTCGGGTCGCCGGTGTTCGTGCGCCGCAGGAGGCGCTGAATCGTCTCCATGCGCTTCGCGAGCTCGAGGAGCGGCCCCATGCCCTCACCCTGCAGCTCGCGCTGCAGCCAGATCGCGGCCTCCGTCACGCGCTCGGTGAGCTCGCTGTACTCGCCGTTGGGGTCGACCAGCTCGCCCACGAGGGCTCGAGCCCGAGAGGCGTTCGCCCCCTCTTCCTCGGAGGGGATCCGCGCGTAGCTGTAGGCCAAGAACAACGTAGCCTCGTCGCTCCACGGGCAGAGGGCCCGCCACGGGCCGCGGAGCTTCTCGAGCAAGGCCACGGCCGGGTTCAGCTCGTCGCGCTGGATCAGCGCGCGCGCGAGGAAGTAGGTTGCGTGCGCCTTGAGGTAGCGCGCCTCGGGGGCGCTCTTGTCGAGGAGCACCCGCCAGGTCTCGGCGTTGTCGCCGCGCGCGGCGAACTCGCGGTAGGCGGCCTCATAGCTGGGGTCGCTCCGCAAGGCCTCGTGAATCAGGTCACGCGTTGGCACCGACCGCGACTGCGCCGCTTCGAGGGCTCCCGCGAGCGCGTCGCCAGCGTGCACCTCACGAAATCCGGCGACGATCTCCTCGGACCCAGGCGCCTTGCCGAGCAGCGGCACACGCGGATCGAAGGCCGAGGCCTCCCCCGCGAGCACCAGGGCGACCAGCGCCAGGACTCCAGCTCTCGCGTGCATGGCTTAGCGCTCCTTGTTCAGCTTCTCGTGGAGCTGACGGGTGAGTTCGACCACCCGCCCCTGCTTCTCGGAGATATGGTCGCAGGCCTGCTTCTGCTCGGGAGAGAGCTGGCCCTCGTCCGCCTGGGTCTGCACGTCGAACTTCGTGGTCAGCTCGTTGACGCGCACTTGCTGCGCGCGAATCATCTTCAGCTCGGCCGAGGCCGGGAGCAGCGGAGCGCCGTTTCCGTCTTCGCCGCCGCCGCCTCCGCCGCCGCCGCCGCCCTTGCGCTCCTCGACCTCGCGCTTGATCACCTCGATCAGCTCCTCGAGGCTGCGCTCGATGTCCTTCTGCAGCTCGACCACGAACGGGTTCGCGTGGCCGTCGTCCAGCAAGCCCGCGACCTCGTCGAAGTCGCGCACGAGCTCCTTGATCACCACCGGCAAGATCGCGGTCGAGCCCTCCTCGCGCACGAGCTCGAGGGCCAGGTTCGCGTCGTTCCCGAGGTCGCGCTCGCCGCGGAGCTCCACGTCTCCCGCGTCGTTCTTGCGCCCCGCCGCGATCTGACGCGCGGTCCGTCGTTGCCGACGGCTGAGCGAGTCGCCGCTCTTCTCCGCGACCAGGGCCTCGGTCAAGCGCGTCAAGACCTTCTGATCCTCGAGCATCGCGAGGAAGCGTTGCCCGAGCGCCTTGAGCACGGCGAGCTGCTCGCGCTTGCGCGCCTGCATCAGCGCCTCCTCGAGGACCTCCTCCGCCTGCTGCAGCTGCTCGACCGCCTCCTCCTGGTCGGCCTCCGCGTCGGAGCTGTGGCGATTGGCGAGGTCCTCGCCCGCGCGCTGCATGGCCTCCTCGGCCTTCTCGATGTTCCGGTGACCAGGCGCCTGTTGACCGCCGCCGCCTCCACCGCCTCCTTGGCCCTGACCTTGGCCTTGCCCCTGGCCGCTGCCACCCTTGGCGCGGCGAGCCGCGTCCTCGGTCCGCGCGCGCGTGTTCTCTTGCTCGGCGACCCGACGCTCGAGGTTGGCCAGGCGCAGGATCTCCTTGCGTCGCTCCTCGAGCTCCTGCTTCGCCTCTTCCAAGGCTTCCAGGGCCGCCCGCTCGCGCTCCAGGCTCGCGTCTCGCGCCTCACCCTCGAGGTTCTTCGCCGCCTCCTCCATGGCCTGCTGGGCCTTGCCCAAGGCGCCCTGCGCGCGCTGCGCCGCAGACGAGCTCGAGTCCTGCTGCCCTTGGCCCTCGCCCTCGCCTTGTCCTTGGCCTTGTCCTTGTCCTTGTCCTTGTCCTTGGCCTTGTCCTTGTCCTTGTCCTTGGCCTTGGCCTTGGCCTTGGCCTTGGCCCTCGCCTTGGCCTTGGCCCTCGCCTTGGCCCTGGCCCTCGCCTTGGCCTTGGCCCTCGCCCTCGCCTTGGCCTTGGCCCTCGCCTTGGCCTTGGCCCTCGCCTTGCCCTTGACCCTGGCCCTCGCCTTCGCCCGGGAAGGCCTTTCCCAGGGCGGCCCCGACTTCGCCCGCCTTGGCGGCGATGCCACGCTGCGGGTCGGCCTGTTCGCCGAGCCCGTCGGCCTTCGCCGCGTTCGTGGCTTCGACGAGCGCTCGCTGGGCCTCGATCAACTTGCCGACCTCGGCCGCGGCGGCCTCCAGGGCTGCAGCTTCAGCCTCGGCCTCTCGGTTCTCCTGGGTGTCGGCCAGGTGCTTCTGCTCCTCTTCGCGCAGCTCCCGGACCTCGCGCAGCATGCGCTCGAGCTCCTCCGCGCTGAGTTCGTCGTCCTCGGCGAGCTGCTCCTCGAGGATGACGAGCACCCGCTCGAGGCCCTCGATCGCTTCGCGCTGGCTCGCGGCGGCCTGCACCCGATCGCCTTGGTTCAACAAGCGCTCGATCCGCACCAGGAGGGCCTCACGCTCGGTGTCCGCGCGCACGAGGGCCTCGGCCTGCAGCTGCTTGAGCGCGCGGCGAATCCGACTCGCTTCCTTTGGCTGCGCCTGGGACAGCACCTGCGCGACCCTGCGCAGGCGACGCTCGAACTCCTCGAGCTCCTTGCGCAGCCGAATCTGGGTTTCGGCGGGCTTGGCCCCCGCCTCCTGGGCAGCGGCCGCTGGCGCCCAGGCCACGCAGAGCACGAGCGCCCACCCCAACGTGCGACACGACATAGCGCCTCCGGCCGGTTCGGCTCCTTGAGTATACAGGGCGATTGCACCCCTGCCCCGGCCTCGCCACCTGGGCGCAGGAGCTCCACACATGAAGCGAGCCGCGGGGAGTTCCCCGCGGCTCGCTGTGACACGTGCTTCGTGCGCTCGCGCTTACTCGTCGTCGACGTTGAAGTTCCGGCTCTCTTCCTCGGGCAAGTAGATCGTCTTGGCCGAGAGCAGGATCAGGACGCTGAGGTTCTCATTGATCTCAGCCTGGCGACCACCGATCAGGTTCAGGATCGGAATGTGGTCGATGAAGGGGACGCCGGCGCGCTCTTCCTTGTAGTTGATCTGGCGGAAGCCGCCGAGCAGCGCGGTGCCACCGTCGGGGATCGTGACCGAGGTGTAGGCCTGCTGGAGCAGGATCTGGGGCACTTCGATGTTCACGTTGATCGCAGCGTTCGAGATCGTTCCCAGGTTGACCTGGATCTGACGGAACGTGCCGCCGACCAGGGTCGCGAGCGTCGGGCGCACGTCCAACGTGATGTACTTCCGGTCGGCCGAGACGGTGGGGCGCACGTCGAGCACGACGCCTTCGCTGAAGGTCGAGACGATCGGGTCCGCGACCTCGGCCACGGTCAAGCCGGTGCCGCCCGAGCTGAGCTCGTAGTCGGAGATGTAGGCCCGCTGAGTGATCACCGAGACGCTGACGCGCTGACGGTTGGCGGCGGTGATCACCGGCGCCTGCACGATCTTGCGCTTCCCACGCTCCTCCTCGGCCCGCACGATGGCGTTGAGCTGGAAGGGGTCGAGGAGCGCGATCTGGAACGCGGCGCCCTTGTTGTTGTTGCCCGCGCTGACGCCCGAGTCGTTCAGACGCAGACCGCTGAAGTAGGCGTTGCCGCCGTCGAGCACATGCTCGGTCCGACCGCCGAACATGCCGCTGCCGAAGAACGGGATACCACCGGGACCAGCGGGGCCGAGACGCGACGCGCGAGCGTTACCGCCGGAGGGGATCTGCCGGCCGAAGCCGATGTCGTCGAAGCCGCGGGGGAGCTGACTCGGAATGTTTTGGTCGAGGACCATCGGCTGGCCGAAGGGCGCCGGGTTCGGCGGGGGCAGACCCGAGAGGCCGAGGCCACGGAGGTCGACGCCGATGTCGCGCAGGAAGTCGTCGGTGAGCTGAATGAAGCGGGTCTCGACCTGGACGAAGAGCCCGTTGTTGCGCCGCAGGTTCTTGAGGACCTCGCGGATTTGACGGTGCACCTCGCGGGTCTGGCTCACGATCAGCTGACCCTGCTCGACGGACATGCTCGCCTCGTCGCTGTCGAAGGCCTCCTCGCCGACGGCTCCGCGAATGATCTCGTCGAGCTGATCGGGATCGAGGATCGCGCCCTCCTCCTCGTCTTCGCCTTCGAAGGAGAAGCCCTGGGTCCCGCCGCCGCCGCCGCCGCCGCCGCCGCCCGTGTCGGAGTTGATCCTGATCTGGTCGCCGGGGAAGTCGGCGATCCGGCTCAGGAGGTCCATGACAGGGTAGATCTCGAGGTCGAACTGCCCGCGCGCGTTCTCCGGGAGCGTGATCGCGAGGGTCTCGCGGTCGAAGATCATCTTCAACCCGGTCTGCTCGAGGATCAGCTTCAGCGCGTTGCCGACGGGGATCTTCTTGACCTGCAGCTGCACCTCTTGCTCGGGGTCGACCTCGCCGCCGAGGCGAATGTTGAGGCCGGTGTACTCGTGGATGTATTCGATCGCGTCCTCGAGCGAGACCGGCGGGTTGAAGTTCAACTCGATCGTGCGGCTCGCGAGGGTGTTCTTGATGTCCTGGATCCAGAGCGGATCCTCACGGTTGGCCTCGCTGATGCCCGTGCGCTTGGCGCGCTCGCGCACGAGCGCCCAGCGCTCGCGGCTGGGGAACTCGACCAGCCCGCGCGGGAAGGTCGGCACCGTCGCCTCGAGGTTGTTGAGCTTGTCGAGCATGCGCCCGCGCTCCGTCTCCTCAAAGGTGTTGTCACGGGTGTAGACGTGACGGTGCTCGCTGGCCAGATCGCGGAGCTTGATCGCCTCTTCGTTCTGGGGGTCCTTGAGCAAGACCTCCTGGATCGTGGTCTCAGCGGCGTTGAACTTCTTCAGCGTGATCTGGTCGAGGGCGCGCTGGAGGAGCATGCGCACCTCGCGCTCTTGCTCGCGACGCAGGCGCTCGCGCTGTTGCATGCTGCGCTCGAGGGCGCGGGCCCGCTGGGCCTCTTCCTCGGCGCGCTGCTGGTCACGAGACTGGGCGCGCGCCTCGACGATGTACCGCCGTGCGCCGTCTTCGAGCCCGGCGTCGTCGATCTTGAAGGGCAACCAGCGGATCTTCTCGAGCACGCGCTCGAAGCGGTTGATCGCCTTGTCGTACTCGTGGGCCTCGAGGAACTCCTCGCCCTCGGAGTAGATCCGCTTCAGCTCGGACCGCTCGAGGTCGACCTTGACCTCGCGCTGGCGGCGGAGCTCCTCCGCCACGCTCTCGAACTCGGGCTGGCGAATCCCACCGAGCAGCTGGGCGCGCAACAGGAATTGCCGCACGCGCGGGTCGTTGGGCGTGGCGTCGAGCGCCTTCTGGAAGTTCTCCGCGGCGGTGCGGTAATCGAACTCCTCGAAGGACTGCATGCCGGTGGTGAAGTAGTGCTGGGCGAGGGCACGCTTCTCCTGCTCGGCGAGGGTCAACTCGCGAGTCAGGTCGGCGAGGGCGCCCTTGGGGGCGTTGCCGTCGTCCTCGGGAGGGGGGGCCTCGGCGGCCTGGCCTTCCTCCTTCGGCTGCTCCGCCTTGGGGGCGTCGGGGTTTGCCTGTGGCTGCGGTTCCGGACCGCCACCGCACGCGCTGAGCGACAACAGCGCGGCAAAGAGAGCCGCGCAGCGAACGATTGGCGGGAGCCGCATGAGACCTCCGAGGCTTCGCACGGGGGGGGGTAACCCCACCCCCAGCAGCATGCGCTAGCCGTAAACCTAGGACCTAGGTGTCACGAGCGGGTCACCGGCTCGAGAAGCTTTGGTCCCTGAGTTGTGAGATTGCGCGCGCGCAAGTTGTAGCACGGGCTCACTCGCCGGTTCAAGTTCCTTCGTGCACCGGTCGACGTTCGCAGAGCGAGCTCCCTCCCCGAGCTTCGCGCGGACGGGGTTGAACCCTGGCGGGGAGCCTTCGGACGCGATTCACAAAGCACTGCGCGCCAACGCTCTCTGGCGGAGGTGAACCAAAAGAGAAAAGTCATGCCCGTTGAATTCTATACTTCCGCAGGACATTCACCATTTGGTTGCATTGCACAAAAAGGTGCTCCATTGCGTTGAAATCATCGCGTGCCATTCGCCCGCTTGGGGTCGACGACGTTTGCAGTGAAGTTACTTAGCGAAGCGATGAGCCTTCTGCCCAAATCGGCATTGATATTGCTTTGTGCTGGTTCTGGCGCTCGCGGTGAGGGTCAGTCCTGGGATGGTGCCACCATGTCGCTGAGAACGCTCGATCATCGTGCCCCGCGCCAGTCTCCCACGACCACCCGCATGTGCAGGTCGCACGGATGCGACCAAACCACCCGCGAGGGGAAGCCGTTTTGCCCCGACCACGTCGAGGAGCACCCCTACGTCCGCGAGATCCTCAGCACGCTCCAGCGACGGGAAGAGGAAGAGGAGTCGGTCCGGTGTCGCGGCAGCCGAGCCGTCGATCCCGGAGGGCTCACCGCCCGCGAGTTGGTCTTGCACCTCTCCCTCCACGGGGCACGCACGGTCGAGCGGCTCTCCCGGGAGCTCCAGCTCGATCCCAAGGTGCTCGAGGGCTACGTCTCGGCGCTGGTGACCCAAGGGCTCGTCAGCCTGGGCCGCACCAACCGCGGATCGACCGTCGTTCGGCTCACGGACGAGTCCCAGGTGCTCGACTTGAGCAGCCTGGACGAGTGCGCCTAAGACGCCTCCCCCCTCGGCCTCAACTCGGGTCGAGCTCGCGCGCGCGCTCCGTGGCGCGGACCACCGCCTTGAGCAAGGTCACGCGCAAGCCCCCCTCTTCCAGCTCCATCAAGCCGTCGACCGTGCACCCCGCTGGGGTGGTGACCGCGTCCTTGAGCAGGGCCGGGTGCTCGCCGAGTTCGAGAACCATGCGAGCCGCCCCCAACACGGTCTGGGCAGCGAGCAAGGTCGAGGTCGCGCGCGGGATCCCGACCTTTACCCCGGCCTCGGCGAGGCTCTCGATCACGAGGTAGACGTAGGCCGGGCCGCTTCCGGAGAGCCCGGTGACCGCGTTCATGAGCCCCTCCTCGAGCACGGCGGTCTTCCCCACCGCGTCGAACAGCGAGCGGGCCAGCTCCATGTGCGCGGGCCCCGCGAAGGCGCCAGGGGTCAGGACGCTCATGCCGGCCCCGAGGACGCAGGGGGTGTTGGGCATGACGCGCACCACGGGGACCTGGCCGAGCTCGGCCTCGATCCGCGCCGTGGTGACCCCGGCGGCGACGCTGATCACCAGCACCCCGGGCTCGAGGCTCTCGCGGATCTTGCGCAACACCACGGGCATGGCCTGGGGTTTGACCGCCACGACGACCACGTCGCAGCCCGCGACCGCCTGCGCGACGTCGCAGGTGATCTCTGCACCACAGCCCGCCAGGCGCTCGAGCGACTCCGCTCGCCGCACACTGCCGGCGATCGGGAGCTCGGCCCAGCGCGCGCGAATCCCGCGGATCAGGGCCTCGCCCAAGGTCCCCACCCCCACCACGCACAGTCGCTTCGCCTTCACCGGGCCTCGCTTCGAGGGAAGTATGGGAGCGCGCCCGATGCCACGCAAGGCTGGGCCCCGAGGCTCACGCGGATCTGGGCGAGCCGCCGCCCGACGGCGATCGCACCGCGGTCTCCCAGCCGCCGTTGCTCACTCGCGGGCGTAGGGTTAGGTTCAACCCCCAGGGAGACGGTGGTTTGCTAGCGGTCTGCGGAACGCTTCTGGTTGGGGTGGGGTTGGCTCTGATCGGGGCCTTCCTCGCAGCGATCGAGCCCTTGACCCAGGCCTACGTGCCTTGGGCCGGCGCTGGGGCCACCGTCCTGGGCGCGCTGCTCCTGGGCGTGGGCCGCACCCCCAAGGGCGGCTTCGCGGTGCGCGAGGTGGCGCTCCTGCTCAGCGTCTGCGGCGCGATCGCGCTGAGCGCGGCGGTGTTCGTGGGGAGCGAGCGCGAATGGGAGCCGCGGGTCCTGGGCGCGTTCTTGCTCGGCGCATGGGCGCAGACGATCAGCGGGGTCGTCCTCAGCCTGCGCCTGGCCCTCGACGCCGAGCGCGCCAAGGGCCTGTTCGGGGTCGGCGCCGGCGGCGCGGCGCTCCTCGCGGTGGCGCACGGCGTGTTGATCGTGCTGGGGTTGGGGTAGCCATGGCCCTCGACTACTGTGAAGTCTGCGGGGTCATGCTCGACGGTTCGACGCCGTCGCACCCGATCCAGGACGCCGTGATCTGCGAGCAGTGCTTCCTCTCTCGCCGAACCCAGGTCGTCTCGGAAGAAGGCCCGGTCGCGCCCGAGCCGCTGCAGTTCCACTGCTGCTACTGCCAGAGCCTGCTGCGCTTGAAGCCGGTGACGAAGCGCACGCGGGTCCGCTGCCCAACCTGCAACGACACCTTCTACCTCCACGCCGACGGCCGGGTCGAGGCGAAGCTCGAAGGCAGCCGCACGGCCGTGCTCCAGCAAGAGACGCTCCCGCTCCAGCCGCCCTCCAGCCCGGACGCGAGCAAGACCCAGCCGATCAAGCGTCCCGACTTCGGGGCCCCGTCCTCGGTCGAGCAGGCCGCGCTGTTGTCGGACCTCCAGCCCAAGCGCCTGGAGTTCCTCGACGACCTCCCCTCGTCGGCGCAGCCGGTGGTGGACACCGGGGCCTTCGCCAACGTCGGATCGGGGTCGGGGTCGGGCTCGAGCCTCGACCTCCTCCCCGAGGACGTGGGCCCAGGCGACGCCGACGACTTCCAGCGCGACGCCCCCACGCTGCTGCGCGAGGGCGAGGTCGACCTCGAGCCCGACGCGCTCCGGGAGCGCGCCGAGCGCAGCGAGCGGGGCGGCAAGCCCAAGCGCCGCCGGCCCCCCCAGCAGAAGCTGAGCCCCCAGGAGCGCAAGGAGCGCCAACGCGCCCGCGCCAAGGAGCAGCTCGAGCGCGAGCAGAAGCTCGAAGCCGCCGAGGCGCGCGGGGCGATCAAGCAGGCCGAGGCGGAGCGCCGCGTCCTGGCTGGAGTCGCGTGGTTCTTGCTCTGGCTCCTGCCCCTCGGGCTGAGCCTGGGCTGCGCGGCGCTGGCCGCGAGCGGTCAGGGCTTCGCGAGCCGCGGCGCCGTGGGCGACCTGCTGCTGCGCTCGGGCGAGGCGGCCAACACCGGCGTGGCGTCGCTGCGCGACATGCTGTTCCCCGAATAGGCCACGCGCTCCAGCCCGTCTTCGAGGGCCTCGAAGGGCAGCCAGGCCCGCGCGGCGCAGCCGACCTCGTGCAGCAAGATCGCCTCGACCTGCTCGCCGCGGGCCTTCTTGTCACGCCGCAAGGCTTCGGCCGCCGCAGGGAGCCAGCGCGCGGGAAAGCGCGTGGGCAAGCCCCAACGCTCGAGCCCTGCCTCGATCTCCGCGCGGAGGCCAGGCTCGGCGTAGCCTTGCGCCTCGCTGACCGCGGCGGCCGCGACGAGGCCCACGGCCACCGCGTGGCCGTGACTGAGTGCGTAGTCGGCGGCCCGCTCGAGCCCGTGGGCGAAGGTGTGCCCCAGGTTCAGCGTCCGCCTCACCCCCCGGTCGAAGGGATCCTCAGCCACGCAGTCGAGCTTGACCCGGGCCGAGCGCAGCAGCAGGTCTGCCCCGAGCGCGCGACGCGGGTCCCCTCGACCCGCGCGACGACCCAACTCCGACCACAGCGCGGGGTCGGCGATCAAGGCGTGCTTCAAGACCTCGGCCATGCCCGGCGGTGTCCCGGGAGGAAGGGTCGCGAGGCATTCGGGATCGAGGAGCACCGCCCGCGGCGGGGCGAAGGCCCCGGCCAGGTTCTTGCCTTGGGGGAGGTCGATCGCGGTCTTGCCCCCGAGCCCCGCGTCGACCATGCCCAGGAGCGTGGTCGGCACGGCGACCCAGGGGACGCCGCGCAGCAAGGTCGCCGCCGCGAAGCCGATCGCGTCGCTCGCGGCGCCCCCGCCGAGCGCGACGACCGGCGTGTCCCGCTGAACCCCGGCCTCCAGCAGGCCCTCCCACAGCGCGCTCAGCTGAGCCGCCGTCTTCGCCGCCTCGCCGCGAGGGACGACCACGCTGCGCGGGGCGAAGCC
>JAGQRJ010000467.1 GCA_020425635.1 Planctomycetota bacterium
GAGCTGCGCCGCTGCACGACGCGGGGCTGCTCGCGGAGCCAAGCCCACGAGCGCGCCCGCGCGTGAGCGCGGCCAGGGCCTGACCGGCTAGCCCGCACCACTCACCCCTTCGTGGCGAGCTTTGCGGCCTAGTCTTCGTCGCCCTCGCTGGCGCTCGACACGGGCGCCTGGGCGGGCTCGCCGTGGCCGTTGTTCGCGGCCTTGCGCCTGCGACGGCGCTGCCCGCGGACGCTGACGTCTGCCTCGCACTCCCAGGCGTTGAGGTCGAACTTGCGCTTGTCCCGCAGGGCCACGAGGTTCTCGCGCACGACCTCTACGATCTGGGTCGCCTGCTGGCGACGCCCGAGGTGCGCGGTCTTCGCCAGCAGCTGCTCCGCAGGGAGGAACTTGCCGATCCGGGCCTCGAGGGGCACTCGACGCGGGAGCCAGCTGCCCTTGGGCATGGACTGGTGCGTGCCCGAGAGGTAGATCGGGAGCACCCCGACCTTGGCCGCCTGCACGACCAGGCCCAAGCCCGGCTTGAACGAGCCCATGCGCCCGCTGATCGAGCGCGTTCCTTCGGGGAAGATCAGCACCGTCTTGCCCTGGTTCAGCAGGTCGACGAAGCGCCCGAGGCTCTCGCGCACGGAGGCCACGCGGTCGAAGGGCATGACGTTGGTGAAGTTCTCGAAGTAGGTCGCGCGGAAGGTGTCGGCGAAGAAGTAGTCGCGCGCGCCGGCCGAGACCAGGTGTTCGCCGTACTCGCCGAGGGCGTGGCGCACGAGGCCCACGTCGAGGTGGCTGGAGTGGTTGGCGACGATGATCGTGTTCGTGTGGTGGGGAATGTTGCCGCGACCCACGACCTTGCAGTCGAGGGCCTGCCCGTAGCCCACCGCGTGCAGCCCGTCGAGGAACGAACGCACCCCGGACTTGACCACCCCCGGCATGACGATCGGCCGCGGCGAGGCGGTGAGCGGCGCGAGGGAGCGGTGCCCCTCGCCCTCGGCCCCGACGAGGCCGAGGAGGTCCCCCACGGTCACCGCGCCCGCGAGGCTCTCGGGGGCCGGACGCTCGTAGGCCGCGGCCAGCGCGAGCGCGACCTCGGCCAGCGCGATCGAGTCGAGGCCGAGGTCGTCCGTGAGGTTCGCCTCGCGAGTGACCAGGGCGGGGTCGATCCCGGCCACGTCGCGGAAGATCTGCGCGAAGCGCTCGCTGGCCACCTTGACCGCCTGCTTGCGCCCCGCTCGGGCCTCGGTCTTGCGCGCGAGGTCCGAGAGGATCCGCGCGACCTCGGCGCGCTTGACCTTGCGCGTCGGGGTCCGCGGGAGCTCGCGCTGGGTGAAGCGCAGGACCTTGATCCGCTTGGGGTAAGCCAGCGCCTCGCTGCGCTGCTGGACGAAGGCGCGAATCCGCTCCTCGGCCTCGCTCGCGCCGCCTTCCGCGTCGCGCTTGGCGCGCACGAGGGCCGCGACGACTTCGTGCTGGTCGCCCTTCTGAGCGACCCCGGCGACCGCCAGCTCCTCGACGTCGTCGCAGCCGCTGTAGAGGTCTTCGACCTCGTCGGGGTGCACGGTGTTGCCCGAGGCGTCGACGATCGCGTCCTTCAGGCGCCCGACCACGTAGAGGTTGCCGTCCTCGTCGAGGCGGCCGAGGTCACCCGTGCGCAGCCAGCCGTCGACGATCGTGGCCGCGGTGCGCTCGGGGTCCTTGTCGTAGCCGAGGCACAGGCTCGGTGACGAGGCGACGATCTCGCCGACCCCTTCGCCGTCGGGGTTGCGGATCTGGACCTGGACCCCGGGGATCGCGCGCCCGACCGAGCCGGGCTTGGAGGCCTCGTCGGGGCGGTGCGCGCAGAGCACGGGCGCGGACTCGGTCAGCCCGTAGCCCTCGTAAATGTCGAGGCCGATCCCCTGGAACTCGAGCGCGATCTCGCGCGGCAACGCGGCGCCGCCCGAGACCGCGAAGCGCAGCTCTCCGCCGAAGGCGTCGTGGATCTCCTTGAACAGGCGCTGACCGAGGTTGACCCCGGTCCGGCTGCGGAACTCGCGGTGGAAGGCGAGCAGCCCCTTGTAGGCCCGCTCGGCCTGCGCCCCACGGGCGCGCACCTGGCGCCGCACCCGCCGGTGCCATGCCTCGAACAGCGCGGGCACGCCGATCATGCAGGTGGGGCGGACCTCGTCGAGGCCCTCGCGCACGGTCTCGGCGTTGACCTCGCGCAGGTAGGTCACGGTCGCCCCGCCGTAGAGCGGCAACAGGAAGCCGGCGCTGAACTCGAAGCAGTGGTGCAGGGGCAGCACCGAGAGCACGCGGTCCTCTCCGCCCACGCTGTAGAGCGAGGCCAGGGCGCGGACCTGGGTGCAGAAGGCCTTGTGGGAGATCAAGACGCCCTTCGAGGCCCCGGTCGTCCCCGAGGTGTAGATCAGGCTCGCCGGCGCCCGCGGCGCGAGCTCTTGCTCCTGAGGCGGCTCCGGGAGCTCCTCGCCTCGCCCGCGGTCCGCGACCACGTCGTCGAGGGCGAGCAGCGCGACGCCTTCGGGGAGCTGCGCGGCGAAGTCGTCGCCCAGGCGCTCCCGACAGGCCGCCGAGACGAGCACGACCTTGGCCTCCGAGGCGGCGACGAGGTGCGCCGCCCGATCGGCCTCGATCTCGGCCTCGAGGGGCGCGCAGGTCGCGCCCGCAGCGAGCGCGCCGAAGTAGCCCAGGGCCCAGTGCGGGCTGTTCTCGCTGAGCAGGATCACGCGGTCGGCCGGGGCCACCCCAGCGAGCATGAGCCGCCCGGCGGCGGCGCGGGCGCGGGCGAAGGCGTCCTCGAAGGTCACACGCTGGTCGACGACCCCCTCGGGGCCGAGGCGACGCCAGCAAATGCTGCGTCCGAAGCGGGTGCGGTCCTCGAGGAGCTGCGAGAGCGTGGTGAACTCGCGCTCGAACTGCGTCGGCCCGCTGCCCACGGAGAGCCGCAGCTGGGGGAAGGCCCAGCGCTCGAGGCCGGGCACGTGGACCTCGCGCCAGTAGTGCCGCCACTCGAAGCTCGTCGGGACGAAGGGCACCTTCGCCTGGTCCTCGGGGGTCAGGGCCTCGTGCAGCCGGCGCGCGTTGTCGGTGCGGAAGATCACCGGGCACTTGGCAATGAACGGGAGGTAGATCTCGATCAGCTGCTCCACCCGCTCCAGGTCGCGGGTCGTGCTCTTGACCTTCTGCTTGACCTTCTGCAGCAGGCTCGCGAGCCGCGGGCGCTGGTCGGGGACCGGGATCCGCTCGAGCGCGTCGTGCACCGACTGGGCCAGCTTGCGCTTCGCCGGCGCGCCGATCCGCTGGTAGGTCTCGGGCGAGACGCTGATCGCCTCGAAGTGCTTGCGCATGATCCGCTCGATCGTCCCGCTTCCGGGACGCTCGGCGTGCTTGCGGTAAGCGAGCGCGGCGAGCTCGACCACGCGGCGCATGGCGAGCGGGTTCGAGTCGCTCGTTCCGAGCTGGTAGAGGTCGCGCGCCTGCCCCGCGAGCGCGGCCGCCCCGATCGTGACCAAGGCGTTGGTCACGAGGTCGACGGGGATCACGTCGAGGAAGGTGTCCTCGGTGGTCGGCCAGTAGCGCTGCCCTTGAGACGTCAGCCACACCAGCGGCGCGCTGGTGTTGATCCCCTGGTTCCAGCCGGGGAAGGGGTAGGCGAGCGAGCTCTCGACGACCGCTGGGCGCACGAGCACGGCGGGGCCGATCCCGTCGGCCTTCTGCTCGACGATCCGCTCCGCGAGGGCCTTGCTGTAGGTGTAGGTGTTGGGCCACCCCCAACGCCGAGCGCGCTCGAGGCCCGCCTCCACGAGGCGCCGGCGGACGCGCACGTCGCCCAGGCGCTGGGCGCGGCGCTTGCTGCCGCCCGCCTCCTCCCAGAGGTCGGCCTGGACCGAGGGGTCCTCGAGCTCCTCGCGCCGGATCCGCGCGACCATGCGCCGCGCCCAGCGCAGCTCGTTCAGCGCGTCGAAGCCCTCGAAGTCGGAGTGCTTGCGGCTCGGATAGTCGGTCAGCACCAGGCGCTCCTGGTGGGTGCCTGGGCGCAGACCGCAGACGAAGCAGGTCGAGACGTGGACGAAGGCGCAGCGCCCCTCGCCGGCCCGCTTGCACAGCTCGAGGGCGGTCAGGGTCCCGTCCACGTTGACCGAGAGCGCCTTGTCGAGGGGCGGGACGAACTCGACCAGGCCAGCACAGTGCATGACCATGTCGAGGTCGCGAGTGAGCGCGTCGAGCTGCTCTTCCTCGAGGCCCGCGTGCTCCTTGCCCAGGTCGCCCTGAACCACCGTGACCTTGCTCAGGATCCAGTCCCGGAGCCCTACCCCGTGCTCCTCGCGCAGCGGGTCGACCGCGGGCGAGGCGATCACCTCACGGGTGAAGCGGTCTTCGGCGGCGCGCTGGTCGCCCGCGCGGATCAAGACCACCACCTCACCGACCTCGGGGTAGTGCTTGAGCAAGGTGGAGAGGTAGACCTTGCCCAGGAAGCCGGTCGCGCCGGTGAGCAGAATCTTCTTGCCGCGGTAGAGGTCGGCAAGCGGGGGGAGAGGAGCGTCGCTCGGGGTCACGATCGGCCTCAAGGCGGGGCGCAAGGGGGAGTGGAGAAACGGGTTACGAGCCGAGGCTCGGGCGCCAAGGGTAGCATGCGCGCCCGGCGTGGCGCTCCCTGTACGCCGAGGAAATGGGGGACCCGACCGAGGAATCCGCCCGGAATCGCCGGGTTTAGGATCCCTTGATCCACGCCCCCGCTCCCCCGCATAGAATCCGGCGTCCGAAGAAGGAGGAACTCCATGCGTCGCCTCGTCGCGCTGCTCGCGCTCTCGTCCCTCGTCGTCGCCGCGCCGACCCGCGGCCAGGAGGCCGCCCCGCCCAAGGCGCAGAGCGTGATCTACCTGATCGGCGACGGCATGGGCGTGAGCCAGGTCACCCTCGGCAGGCTCGCGGCCCAGGAGCTCGGCCGCCCCTACCACTTCGACCGCTTCAAGGTCACCGGGCTGGCGGACACGAGCTCGGCCAACTCGAAGGTCACCGACTCCGCGGCGGCGGCGACCGCCCTCGCCACCGGCGTGCGCACCAACAACTGGACCGTGGGCGTCGACCCCGAAGGCACGCCTCGCGAGACCCTGCTCGAGGTGGCCCACCGCAGCGGCTACCGGACCGGTGTGGTCACCAGCACCCGCCTCTCCCACGCCACCCCCGCCGCGTTCTGCGCCCACGCCCCGCACCGTAACCAGGAGGGCAAGATCGCGGCGCAGCAGGTGCAGAGCATGGTGCGCGACGGCTTCCCCGACGTGTTCCTCGGCGGTGGACGCCGCGTGTTCGACGACGCGGCTCGCGCCGCGCTGGCCGACGCCGGCTACGCGGTGGTCACCGAGCCGAGCGAGCTCGGCGCCGCGGAGGGCGAGAAGCTGGCGGCCTTCCTCAGCGAGAGCCACATTCCCTGGCGAATCGACCGCCCCGAGGGCATGCCGGCCTTGGCCCAGATCACCGAAAAGGCGGTCACGACCCTCGCGGGAAAGGGCGCCCCCTTCGCGCTCATGGTCGAGGGCGGCCGGATCGATCACGCGGCGCACTCCCACGACGCGGCGAGCATGATCTTCGAGCAGCTCGACTTCGACGCCGCGGTGGGCTGGGCGCTCTCCTACGCAGAGCAGCACCCCGAGGTCCTGGTCGTGGTCACGGCCGACCACGCCACCGGCGCGCTGGGGATCAGCGAGAACACCGACGTCGAAGCGCTGGTCAAGTCTCGAGCCAGCGTCGACGCCCTGCTCGAGGGGACCAAGGAGCTGACCGCCGCGATCAAGCGCATGGGCCCGCAGCTCCAGCGCGCCGACCCGGTCTCGCGGGCCGCGCTGTTCCGGGACCTGCACAAGAGCGGCCTCCTGGTCGGGTTCGAGCGCAGCCTGGCCGAGAGCCACGCGGTGTCGCTGAGCGACGAGGAGATCCTCGAGGTCTTCGGCGACAGCGACTACTACTGGCAGACCCTGGCGCTGGGCCACGTGCTCAGCGAGCGCCGGGCGACCTACTTCTACGACCCTCACGTCCAGCACAACGAGCTCACGGGGACCCACGGGCACGACGGCGCCGCCGTGCCCGTGTTCGCCTTCGGGCCGGGCGCCGAGGCCTTCGGCGGCCTCTACGAGAACCGCGAGATCCCGAGCCGGATCGCGACCTCGATCGGACTCCCCCAGCCCGGCGCCAAGCTCGAGGTGGGGATCCTCCAGGGCCAGAAGTAGCGCTCGGGGGTCCGGTCTGGCGCAGACTCCCCCCGACTCGAACGCGGGCAGCCTGCGTTGGTAGGATCTGCGCGTGACCGAGCCGACCCTCGACGACTACAAGACCCTGCTCGCCGCCGCCGAAGCGGTCAAAGAGCGCGCCTATGCGCCCTACTCGCGCTTCCGCGTGGGGGCCGCGGTGCTCGCCAAGAGCGGCGTCTCCTACTCCGGGTGCAACGTCGAGAACGTGAGCTTCGGCCTGACCCTCTGCGCCGAGCGCGTGGCGCTGGCCAGCGCGGTCGCGGCGGGGGAGCGCGAGTTCCTCGCGGTCGCGATCGCGACCGACAAGGACGAGCCCGTCTCGCCCTGCGGCGCCTGCCGCCAGGTCCTGGCCGAGTTCGGCGGAGACATGGTCGTCGTCCTCCCCGGAAAGAACGGGCCGACGCTGCGCCCGCTCGACTCGCTGCTCCCCTCGGGCTTCGGCCCCGCCGACCTGCCCCCGCCAGGCGGCGCGCCTCCTCCCAAGGAGTGACCCCGTGAGCACCCCGCGTCCGCTCGAGGGCGTCGTCGTCCTCGACCTGACCCGAATCCTGGCCGGCCCCTACGCCACGCAGAAGCTCGGCGACATGGGCGCCACCGTGTGGAAGGTCGAGCACCCCAAGCGCGGCGACGACACCCGCGGCTGGGGCCCTCCGTTCTACGAGGGGATCAGCACCTACTTCATGGCGGTCAACCGCTCCAAGCGCTCGCTGACCCTCGACCTCAAGGCCGACGCCGGCAAGGCCGCGCTGGCGCGCTTGATCGAGCGCGCAGACGTGGTCGTCGAGAACTTCCGCCCCGGGACCCTCGAGCGCCTGGGCTTCGACTGGGCGCGGATCCAGGCGCTCAACCCGCGCGCGATCTACTGCTCGATCTCGGGCTACGGCCACGTGGGCAAGCACCGCGAACGCCCGAGCTACGACGTGATCGCCCAGGGGGAGTGGGGCGCGCAGTTCGTCACCGGCGAGCCCGACGGCGGGCCCATGAAGTTCGGGCTCTCGATCGCCGACCTCACCGCGGGGCAGCACGCCGTGGAGGGGATCCTGCTCGCGCTGCTCCAGCGCGGGCGCACGGGCAAGGGCGACCGCGTGGACATCTCCCTCGGCGACGGCCTGCTCGCGCTGCTCACCTACCAGGGGCAAATGCAGCTCACCGGCGGGGTCGCGCCCCAGCGCCTGGGGAACGCGCACCCCTCGATCGTGCCCTACCAGGCCTTCGCCACGGCCGACGGCTGGGTGAACGTGGGCGTCGCCAACGACACGCTCTGGACCCGCTTCTGCGAGGCCCTCGAGCGCCCCTCCCTCGCCGCCAATCCCGACTTCGCCAGCAACCGCCAGCGCGTCGAGCGCCGCGTCGAGCTCGTGGCGCTCCTGAGCGAGGTCCTGGCCGCGAAGCCCACCGCGCACTGGGTCGCCGCCCTGCGCGAGGCGGGGGTCCCCGTGGGCGAGATCCGCGACGTCCCGGCCGCCCTCGAAGACGCCCGCACCGACGCCCGCGGCATGGTGTGCCAGGTCGAGCACCCCGAGGCCGGCACGCTGACCATGGTCGGCAACGCGGTCAAGCTGGAGAGCGTCGGCATGCACCCGAGCTACGCGCCCCCGCCTCGCCTGGGCGAGCACAGCCGAGAGATCCTCGAGGCCGCCGGCTTCCGCGGCGAGGAGATCGACGCCCTGCAGGCCGCCGGGGTGATCTAGCCGGCGCTCGCTGCCGGCTCTAACCCTTGTAACTTCAGCGGCTCCTGGCACCTTGCAAAATGCCTGTAACCGAGGGCGGACCCCCCGATACCCCAAGGCAAGGAGGCACACCATGCACCGACTCGTCTACGTAGGGCTCTTCGTCGCGGCCTTCGCCGTCACGGCCTGCACCGAGCAACCCCAGCCCACCCCCCAGGCCCAGCCCGCGGCGAACGCGGCCGAGGTCACCAGCGCGACGGGGTTCCCCGGCGAGAAGGTGCAGAAGACCGACGAGGAGTGGCGCGCCCAGCTCACGGGGCTGCAGTTCGAGGTCACGCGTCAGCAAGGCACCGAGCGCGCCTTCAGCGGCGAATACTGGGACAACAAGCGAGCCGGGACCTACGCCTGCGTGTGCTGCGACCTCGAGCTGTTCAGCTCGGAGACGAAGTACAAGTCCGGCACGGGCTGGCCGAGCTTCTACCGGCCCCTCGCCCCGGGGCACGTTGCCGAGCACACCGACAGCAGCTACGGCATGGTGCGCACCGAGGTCACCTGCGCGCGCTGCGACGCCCACCTCGGTCACGTGTTCGACGACGGACCGCAGCCGACCGGACTGCGCTACTGCATGAACTCCGCGTCGCTGACGTTCAAGCCTGCGCCGAGCGAGTAGCTCAGCTCCCGCAGAGGCCCTGGAGTTCGGCGAGCAAGGTCAGCGCCTCGAGCGGCGTGGTGGCGTTCACGTCCACCGCGCGCAGGCGCTCGCGCAGCTCGTCCTCGGGCACGACCGGAAACAGCCCGAGCTGTTTCTTGGGCGCGTCGGGCGGCGGCGCCTCGGCGCTGTGCATGGCGGCGGCGGCGTCGAAGGTCCCCGACTCGAGCTGGCGCAGGATCACCTGCGCCCGGGTCAGGACCCGCCCCGGCACGCCAGCCAGGCGCGCCACGTGGATCCCGTAGGAGCGGTCGGCGCTCCCGGCCACGACCCGGTGCAAGAAGGTCACGTCGCCGTCCTCTTCGGCCACGGCGATGCTCAGGTTGTTGGCCCCGGCGCGCACGCCGGCCAGCCCCGTGAGTTCGTGGTAGTGCGTCGCGAACAGGGTTCGCGCGCGCACCTTGTCGTGGAGGTACTCCGCGATCGCCCAGGCCAGGCTCACGCCGTCGTAGGTGCTCGTCCCGCGTCCGACCTCGTCGAGGATCACCAGGCTGCGGTCGGTCGCGTGGCGCAGAATGTTCGCGGCCTCGGTCATTTCGACCATGAACGTGCTCAAGCCCTGGGCGAGCTCGTCGCCCGAGCCGAGGCGGGCGAAGATCCGGTCGGCGACCCCGATCCGCGCCGCGCGCGCGGGGACGAAGGAGCCGGTCTGCGCGAGCAACACGAGCAGCGCGACCTGGCGAATGTAGGTCGACTTGCCGGCCATGTTGGGGCCCGTGATCACGTGGATCCGCCCCGCGTCCGGGCCAAAGCGCACTCCGTTGGGGACGAAGCGGTTCACCGTCAGGTCCAAGACCGGGTGCCGGCCGTCCTCGATCTCGAGGGTGTCGGAGTCGTCGACCTCGGGGCGCACGTAGCCGCGCTGCTTGGCCAGGCGCGCGAGGGACGCGAGCACGTCGAGCTCGGCGGAGGCGCGCGCCGAGGCGTGGAGCGCGAGGCTGTGGTCGGCCACCCGATCACGGAGCACGGCGACCAGCTCGGCCTCCAGCTGCTCGCGGCGCTCCTGAGCGGAGAGCACCTTCTCCTCGAGCTCCTTGAGCTCGGGGGTCAGGAAGCGCTCGCAATGTTTGAGGGTCTGCTTGCGCACGTAGCGCTCGGGGACCTTGGCCCTGTGGGCCTGGGTGACCTCGAGGTAGTAGCCGAAGACCTTGTTGTAGCCGACCTTCAGCGAAGGGATCCCGGTGCGCTCGACCTCCCGGGCCTGAAAGGCCGCCAGCGCCTCGGCCATGTTCCCCGACACGCTGCGCAGTTGGTCGAGCTCGGCGTGGAAGCCGGGGGCGATCACCTCCCCGTCCTTGGGCGCGGCCGCGGGGCGCTCGACGAGCGCGGCGCGCAGCTCGTCGCACACCGGCCCCAGCGGGTCGAGGCGCTCGAGGAGCTCGGGGAGCAGCCCGCCTGGCGCGCCGGCGAGGGCCAGCTCTACGGCCGCGCGCACCCGCGGCAAGCGCTCGAGGGAGTCGCGCAGCGCCGCCAGATCGCGCGGGCCGCCCCGCCCGCGCGCGA
>JAGQRJ010000468.1 GCA_020425635.1 Planctomycetota bacterium
CCGTGGCCTCGGGCCCGAAGCGCTTCGAGGCGTAGGCCATGCCGTGGAGCCGCGCCAGTTGGTGCAGGCGCGAGACGTTCGTCGGGGCCAGCTTGACCCGCAGCTCCGCGTTCTCGATCAGGCGCGCGAGTGGCACGTCGACCAGGTCGTAGAACATGGGCTCGGCGAGGGCCGCGCCGGCGACGAGCAGCAGGCTGAGGGGCAAGGCACGCGGGGTCATGGAGCCTCCAGACTCACTCCCCAGCGTGGCGAGCCCGCGGGGTCCAAGCAACCGACCCTTACTCCCCCAGAGCGCGAGGCAGCTCGAGCTCGACGAGCTCGGTGTCGTCGGGGGCGTCGGAGCCCAGGTGACGGCCGACGCTGAAGGGGTAGTTGTTGTCGTTGGCGATCAGCACTCGCGTGGGGCTTAGGTAGAGCACGGACTCGATCGTGACGAAGGGCAGCGCGAAGCGCTCGCCGAGGCCGACGTCGCCCTCCTCGCCGGCGGCGAGCCCGTCGGGGTCGCGGAGGTCGAGCAGGTCGAGGAGGGGGCGCTTGGTGAGCAGCTCCCCAGGGGCGCCGAGCTCGACCTCGAACAGGCGCTTGAAGCCCGCGAGGTCGCCCTGGCTGTCGTCGCGCTCGAGCACCAGGCCACGGCGGGGGCCGATCAGCTGGAAGGACCCGATCGCCTTGCCGCGAGGGTCGAGGGGGTAGCGCGCGGCGACGCCGGTGAAGCGCCGGGTCGCGACGTCGAAGGAGAACACGAGCAGCTCGCGCGCGCTCGAGCCCGTGAGCGGCTGCTCGAGCATGGGGTAGAGCGTGGCGCCGTCCGGGGAGAGCGCCATGCCCTCGAAGCCGCCCGAGGACCGCACCCGCGCGGGGTGGTCCTGGAGGGTCGCGCGGTAGGGCCAGCGCAGCCCGCCGAGCCAGGGTGTCGTGCGCCCGCCCTCGGGCTGGAGGTTCGTGCCGTCGTCCATGGGCACGGGGTAGTCGCCCACGAGCAGGATCGTCCCCGGCGTCGCAGAGCCGCGCTGCACCGCGAGCAGGCTGCGCAGGTCGAAGCTCTGCACGTCGAGCCGGGCGAGCATGCCCTCGGCCTCGGCGACTCGCAGCAAGGCCTGGGCGCAGGCCTCCGGGCCCGAGCCGCGCTCGCGGCGGACGCGGCCGTGGTCGTCGCGGTCGCTGCGCGGGTTGATCTTGGTCTCGACGTTGAAGCGCACGCGGCGCGCGTTGGCCGCGCGGGCCGGGTCGGCCTCGTGCTCGGCGTAGTAGCGCACGAAGCGGAACAGCTGCGCCAGCGACGGGATCGCGTAGGGGTGCGGCAGGCCCTCCGCCTCGGCGAAGGCCACCGCCAGGGGCGAGGCCGCGAGGTCGTTCGTCTGGCGCGGCCGGCGCAGTCCGTCGCCGACGAAGGTCCGCTGCACCTGCTCCAGGGTCAACCCGCGGATCAAGAGCTCGTCGGCGGCGGTGTAGGGCGCGCCGTCGGCGCGGCGGAACTGCTGGGCGGGGAGGTAGGTCTCGTGGCTGAGCACCGGCACACCGTCGGCGGTGAGCACGGTGTCGCACTCGAGGGTCGTCATGAGCGCGTCGAGGGCCAGCTCCATGGCCGGGAGCGTGTTCTCGGGGCGCAGGTTGCGCCCGCCGCGGTGGCCCTGGGCGTCGAAGCGCGCGGCGTCGATCGAGCCGTCGGCCGTCAGCAGGTCGCCGCCCTGGCCGTCGCCGTCCGCGTCGTGCTCGGCGACCACCCGGTAGAGCAGCTCGGGGTCGTCCGAAATGATTCCGTCGACGCCGAGGGCCAGGAGCGCCTTGATCCGCGGCGCGTCGTTGACGGTGTAGGGCACGACGCGATACCCCGCGCGCTGCAGCGACTTCACGTCGAAGAGCTCGCTGGAGGCGGGGCGCAGGCCGCTGCCGGGCGGCGGGGCCTGGCGGTGCTCGGCCCCGGTCGTGGGGTCACCGTCGGCGAGCAGCACGTGCGCCGGCGAGAACACCGGGCGCGACCCACCGCAGCGGCGCGCGTGGCTCCACAGCGCGTTCATGACGCGCACGGCGCTCGCCTCCTCGAGGTCCGGGCTCTGGGGCGAGCGCAGGCGCGCGCCGTCGGCGTCGACGAGCGGGATCGGGGGCTCGAGCAGCGCGCCGTTCGCGTCGGCGTGCAGCAGGAAGGGGCCGAACTCGTCGCCCAGCCAGAGCGTCCCGTCGGGCGCTCGCTGCAGCGACTCGACGTCGAAGTCGGCCCCGGTCAGCGGGCGCGCCGCGCAGCAGAAGGCGTGCACGATCGGGAACGGCACGTGGCCGTGAGGGTCGCTCAGGGTGAGCGCGCCACGGACCTCGAGGGTCCCCTCGCCCCCGGCCTGGGTCTTGAAGCGCGGACGCACGGTGTAGATCCGCAGCAGGTAGTCGGCCGAGGTCTCGAGGGTGCCGAAGCCGTTGTCCGACAGCGCGAGGTAGGTCCCGGGGGTGTCGCTGGGGGCCAGCGCGGAGACCCCCTGGATCGGCTGACTGGCGAAGGGCGGCGTGCGCCCGTGGAAGGGCGTCGTGCCCAGCGCGTGACCGCAAGAGGGCCCGGGCCCGAAGCTGTCCGCGGGGAGCTTGGCGAAGCCGCGCAGGGTGCCCGGCGGCTCCGCGGCCGCGGGGCCGCCTGCCAGGCCCGCGACCAGAACGAGGGTGAGTGCCGTGCGGCGCATGGGTCCTCCCGCGGGCCATGGTAGGCAGCCGCGGAGGCCTGACCAGGTGCCCGTGTCGCCTCGATCCCGGCGAGTCGCGCAGCTCGCGCGTGTAGCATGCAGCGCGTGAAAGCCTGCTTGCTCTTCGTGCTCGCGCTGCCTTGCCTGGCCGGCGACCCCCCTCCTGGGTTGGAGCGGTGGCTGGTCGGTGATCCGGCGGACGCTCGGGTCGAGCCTCAGGGGCCCGCCGTGATCCTCATGGGCGGGGGCCAGGACGTCGACGCGGCGTTCACCTGGTGGGTCCCGAAGCTCAACGGGGGCGACGTCGTCGTGCTCCGCGTGAGCGGCGCCGACGGCTACAACCGCTACCTCCACGCAGGGGTCGGCGGCTGCGACAGCGTCGAGACGCTCAAGGTCACGAGCCGCGCGCTGGCCGACAGCGCCTACGTCGCCGAGCGCGTCGCCCAGGCCGAGGGGATCTGGATCGCGGGGGGCGATCAGTCGCGCTACGTGGAGCTCTGGCGGGGGACCAAGCTCCAGGAGGCTCTGGCGCTGGCGCTGAAGCGCGGGGCCGTGGTGGGCGGCACCAGCGCCGGCTGCGCGCTGCTCGGCGGGGTCGTGTTCAGCGCCCAGCGCGGGACGATTCGCAGCGCGGGGGCGCTGGCGGACCCCTTCGCCGAGCGGGTGACCCTCGAGCCTGCGCTGGTCCCGTTCGCGCCGCTGCAGGGGGTGCTCACCGACACCCACTTCAGCCAGCGGGAGCGGCTAGGGCGGCTGGTCGCCTTCCTCGCGCGCGCGCAGACCCCCGAGTGGACCCAGCCGCCAGGGGCGGCGGCGCGCCTGCCCGCGAGCCTCGGGGTCGGGGTCGACGAGCGCACCGCGCTGGCGATCGACGCCAAGGGCCAGGCGCTCGTCCTCGGCCACGGCGGCGTGAGCCTGGTGTGGATCCGCGGCGGGCGCGCCCGGGCCGGGCAGCCCCTCGCGTGCGACGTCGAGGTCGTGCGCCTCGCGGTCGGGGATCGAGTGACCCTCCCCGGGGGCGCGGGACACGGCCACGCGCCCGCCCTGTGGCG
>JAGQRJ010000469.1 GCA_020425635.1 Planctomycetota bacterium
AGGGCCAGCGCCGCCCAGGCCAGGCCTCGGCTGCGCGCCGCGCCGCGCGCGGGGTCAGGACCCTGGACGATCGCGGCCCGCAGCTCGCTGGCGAACACGAGCGCGTCGGGCTGGCGCTGGGCCTGGTCGTAGCTCAGGGCGCGGAAGCACACGGCCTCGAGCGCCCGGGAGACCTTGGGGTTCGCCGCGCGCGGGGAGGGCGGGCGGGCCTCCTCGAGCTTGCCGCGCAGCTCCTTGATTCCCTGGGCAGGGAAGGGCAGGCGCTCGGTGAGCGCTTCGTAGAGCAAGACGCCGAGGGACCACACGTCGACGGCCGGTCGCTGCAGGTCGGGGTCCAGGGAGAACTGCTCCGGGGCCATGTAGGTCTGGGTCCCGAGCTGCATGCCGCTCTGGGTCAAGCGCTCCATGCCGGCCTGTCGCGCGAGGCCGAAGTCGATCACGCGCGGGTGCCCGAGGGCGTCGACGAGCACGTTGTCGGGCTTGAGGTCGCGGTGCACGATCCCGCGCGAGTGGGCGAAGCCGACCGCGTCGGCGATCTGGGCGATCAGCTCGACCCGCTCCTCGACCGGGAGCTCCGCCCAGGCCGAGCTCAGGGTGCGCGCCTCCGGGATCAGCGCGTAGAGCAAGAACGCCCGGCCCTCGATCGCCCCCGCCCCGTGCAGGGTCACGATCCCGGGGTGCTCCAGCGACCCCACGAGCTTCGCCTCGCGCTCGAGGCGCAGGCGCACCTCGGGCGCCTCGTGGAGCAGCAGCTTGAGCGCGAAGGGTTGGCCGCGGTAGCGCACCTGGAGCACCTGGGCCATGCCGCCGCGCCCGAGTTCGGCCTCGACGACGAAGGGCCCGATCTGCTTCGGGGCGGCCTCCGCGGGCTCGGGGCCGGGTGACCCCTCCGGCGGCTGGGCCAGGACCCCCGAAGCGTAGGACCACTCCGTGTCAGTCACGCGCCCTCCACCCCGTTGTAGCGGCTCCGCGGCCGACCGGCCCGCGCCTCAGCGAGCGCTGCGCGCGCTCACGCCTGCTGGAACATGCCGGGGCGGTAGGCCGTGATCTTCCCGGTGAGGGCCGAGGCGGCCACGGTCAGCGGCGAGGCGAGGTAGAGCCGCCCGGGGCCCGAGCGCCCGCGGAAGTTGCGGTTGATCGCGGAGACCGAGACCTGGTCGGGGTTGGTGCTGACCCCCGGCCCGCAGCCAATGCAGGCGCCGCAGCCGGGCGGGATCACCTGGACCCCGGTCTTCTCGAACAGGCTCAGGTAGCCCTTGCCCTCGGCGTACTTCGCCACGCGCTCCGAGCCGAACTGAATGTAGAAGGTCACGTGGTCCTTGACCTTGAGCCCCGCGTCGGCGCCCTCCTGCATGACCTGGGCGTAGTAGTCGAGGTCGTGCTCCTTGCCGGCGGTGCAGCTCCCGCCGTAGGCGATGTCGATCCGCACCTCGTCGAGGTCGGCGATGTCCACGCCGTTGGTCGGGTCCGAGGGGATCCCGCGGTCGGGGTCGCCCGGGTGCGCGACCATGGGCTGGATCTCGCTCAGGTCGATCCGGTGCACGCCGCCGGCGTACTCGGCGCCGGGGTCGGGGGCCACGCAGCGCGCGCGCAGCTCGGCCTCGTCGAGCTCGGGGCGCCGGGCGCGGATCCACTCCAGGGTCGCGTCGTCGGCCTCGCAGATCCCCGAGCGGGCCGTGCACTCGGTGGCCATGTTGGCGAGGGTCGCGCGCTCGTCCATGCTCAGGCTGCGCAGCCCGGGCCCGCCAAACTCCATGCTGCGGTTGAGCGTGTCGCGCTTGGTCGCGTGGTGCAGGAGAATGTAGAGCATGACGTCCTTGGCGGTCACGCCCGGGTTCAGCTCGCCCTCGAGCTCGAAGCGCACCGACTCGGGCACGATCGCGGTGGTCACGCCGCTGTAGATCAGGGCCGCGTACTCGGTCGTCCCCACCCCGTAGGTGTAGGCGTTGCTCCCGCCGCCCATGCAGGTGTGGCTGTCGGTGGCCTGAATGAAGTCCCCAGGCTCCACGATCCGCTCGCGGGCGACCTGGTGGCAGATCCCGGGCGAGCGCCCGCTGCGCGCGTCGAAGGAGAGCACCTGGGTGTGCTCCTGGAACTTGCGCTGCATGTCGACCAGGGTCTGGATCTTGTCCTTGAACGCGGCGAAGCTCGCGACGTCCATGGCGTAGACCAGGTGGTCCTCGAACACTGCGAACTTCTGCGGGTCGCTCTTGATCGCGTAGTCCTCGCCGAAGTGCTCGCGGAGGAACTCGTGGACCTGGGCGGTGGTGAACTCGTGGGAGTAGCCCCCGTCGACCTTGACCAGCACCGCGTCACCCGGCTTGACGTGGGTCCCGGGGCCCACGAGGTGGGTGGCCACGATCTTCTCGGCCATGGTCATGGGGCGCGGAGGCGTGTCGGGGGCGGGCACGCTGACCTCGCCGTTCATGAGCGCCTTGGTGAACGGGAACAGGCCGCCCATGCGAATGATCGCCTGGGTCACCGAGTCCTCGCCCTTGCCGAACTCCTCGAGCGGGATCGACTCGCCGGCCTGGACCCGGCGCAGGAGCGCGTGGTCGCCCATGAGCACGCCCTGGTTGATGTTGTTGCGCGCGTGGATCGGGGCGAAGGAGGCCGCGATCGCGAGCTTGATCCCGGAGTACTTCTCGGCCTGAACCGCGGTCTCGCGCGAGCTGCCGACCCCCTTGCCGTAGCCGCTGACGATCACCTCGAACCCGCCCGCGCTGAGCGCGCCCTCGGGGATCAGGCGCTCGCCGCCCACGATCAGCCCGGCGTAGGCGTTCTTGGCGATCTCCCGCGGGTCGTGGTCGAAGCACACCCAGGCCGGCGTCATGACGTCGGTGTTGATCTCGTCGAGCAGGTCCTCGACCCCGACGTCGTCGAGGGTCAGGTTCAGCTCGCCCGCGAGCTGCTTGCGGATCAGGTCGGGGTCCTTGGTCAGGAACAGGACGCGCTTGCCGGGCGTGAGTTGGTAGGCGGCGGGGGTGTCGCTCATGAGGGCTCCCTGGAGGCTACGAAGCGCCGAGTCTACCCGGTTCTGCACGCGCCGAGGACCCCCGCAACGGGTAGACTCGAAGGCGCGGAGCCCTGGAATGCGCACCCCTACCTTGATCGCAGGAGGCTTGATCGCCGCCGTCGTCGCGGGCCTCCTCGGCTACGCGCTGCTGGCCGCGGACGGCGCGGCGAG
>JAGQRJ010000470.1 GCA_020425635.1 Planctomycetota bacterium
GCCGCCGCGAGCGAGGCGCAAGCGACAGTGTGTACCCGGCCGCAGGCCGGGTCTCACTGTCTTGAACAACACTGCTGGCCGCACTTCGAATCCACGAGCGGAGCGAGTGGTGAGACGTGCGGGCTAGATCAGGATCAGCGGGATCAGCATTTCGTCGGGGAGCAGCCCGCCGTGGTAGCCGACGAGGAGCTCGGTGCTCGTCGGGCGCTCGCCGGGGCGGTAGAGGATCACGTCGCGGTCGTGGGCCACGGCCACGAAGTCGCCGAGGCGCTGGCGCGCGGTCGCGTGGAGCTTCCCGGGGCCATACAACGAGAGGGCCTCGACGTCGTCGAGGTCGAGCAAGGCGAAGCGTTCGCCGAAGCGCGCGCGGAAGCCCTGGGCGAAGCGCTCGAGCTCGCCCGGCTGGACGTGGAACACGGGGGCGCGCGGCTCGCCGCTGGGCGGCGTGCGCAGCAGCGCCACCAGGGGGTCGTCGTGGGTGAGCACGTGCTTCCCCGCCTCGGGGACCTCGATCAGGCCGTGGTCGGCGGTGACCACGATCCGGGCGCTGGGGCCCAGCGCCCCCGCGAGCGCCTCGAGGTCGGCCTCGACCCGGCGCAGGAGCTCGAGGGTCGCCTCGCCCGCGGGGCCGTGGGTGTGGGAGGCCTCGTCGATCAAGGAGAAGTAGAGGTAGGTGTAGGTCGGGCCGTCGGCCTGGGCGAGCCGCCCCTGGATCGTGGCCGCGGCGTCGGGGAGGTCCTCGTAGCTGCCCCCAGGCGAGTCACCGCGAAAGTAGCGCGAGTAGGCGCTGTCGGCGATCCGCGCGAACTGGTAGCAGCACGTGTCGCGGGTGAAGTCGCGGAGGAGCGCGGCCTGGGGGTAGAGGTCGGTGGGCACGAGGCCGCGCCGCGCGAGGGGAGCCCCGCTGAAGCGCTCGAGGAAGGGGAGGCAGGTCAGCGCCAGGTCGCGCTCGGGCACGTAGCTCCACCAGCCCACGACCCCGTGCTGGCTGGGCCAGCAGCCCGTGGCCAGGGTCGTGATCGCGCTCGCGGTGGCGGAGGGATAGACCGAGGTCAGCTCGTCGCGCTGGTGGCGGCGGAGGAAGCCGTCGGGCTCGAGCTGGCGCACGTGGGAGATCCCCATGCCGTCGATCAGCACGAACACGAGGTGCTCGGCCTCGCCCACCTCCTCGGCCAACACGTCCGCGTGGGCGTCGGGCTGGGCAGCGCCGCCGCAGAGCCGGCTCAGCGCGCGGATCAAGCTCACGAGGTTGGGGCGCTGCCCGTCGGGCAGCACCGCGCTGCCCGAGCTGACCCACTCCGCGACTCGCTCTCGTTCGCTCACCCTTGCACTATCCCACATGACCCCGTCGAACCTGGGGTCATGACGAATTGCGCCACCGGTGAGGCCCCGGGTGCCAGCGGCGCGCCTTCGGGGTAACCTCCTTCCCCACGCACCAGGCCGCCCTTGGACACCCACGCCGACACCTACTCCCTCGAGCGCCGGACCGGCGAAGACGACGCCACCACGATCGTCGTGGGGGGCGTCGTCGGCCTGCGCGAGGCCGTGCGCTTCGTGAGCGAGCTCCGCGCGCAGGTGGCCGGGAGCCCGGGCCGGGTGGTGTTCGACCTCGCGGGGCTCGAGGAGATCGACACCGCGGCCCTCGCGCTCCTGCTCCACGAGGGCCGTCGGCTCTCGCCCCCCGCCGAGCTGCGAGGCGCCCGCGGGCGGGTGGCCGACGTGCTGACCCTCTACCGCGAGGCGCCGCGCGGCAGCCTGCGCGAGTGCCCCACCGGCAAGCCGGTCTTCGTCCAGGTGGGCGAGGTAGTCGAGGGGCTCTGGGAGCGCTGGCTCAGGACCCTGAGCTACGTCGGGGAGTGCACCGCGGCCGTGGGCGCGACCCTCCGCCGCCCGCAGAGCGTGCCCTGGCGCGACGTGGTCCGAATCATGGAGCGCGCCGGCGCCGACGGCCTGCCGATCGTGGTCCTGATCAGCTTCCTGATCGGGCTGATCATGGCCTTCCAGTCGGCCGTGCAGCTGCAGCAGTTCGGCGCGGACGTCTTCGTCGCCGACCTCGTGGGGCTGGTGGTGACCCGCGAGCTGGGGCCGCTCATGACCGCGATCGTCGTCGCCGGGCGCTCGGGGGCCGCGTTCTCCGCGGAGCTGGGCACCATGACCGTCTCCGAAGAGGTCGACGCGCTGCACACGATCGGGCTCAACCCCTTCCGCTTCCTCGTCGTGCCGCGCGTGCTGGCGCTCGTGCTCGTGCTCCCGCTCATGACCCTGATCGCCGACCTCACCGGCGTGCTCGGCGGACTGCTGACCGGGGTCGGGATCCTGGACCTCACCCCCCGCGCCTACCTGATCGAGACGCGCCTGGCCCTCGAGCCCTGGGACGTGTTCTCCGGGGTGTTCAAGAGCCTGTTCTTCGCCATGGCGATCGCCTTGATCGCTTGCGAGCGCGGGCTCTCGACCAAGGGCGGCGCCGACGGCGTCGGGCGCGCGACAACCTCGGCCGTGGTCACGACCCTGTTCACCCTCGTCGCCCTCGACGCGGTGTTCACCGTGATCTTCCACCTCTACGGGATCTGAGCCGTGGCCCCGGTGATCACGGTCGAGCGGCTCACGATCGGGTGGGGCGACTTCGTGCTCATGCACGACGTGAGCTTCGAGGTCGATCGGGGCGACGTGTTCGTGATCCTCGGAGGCTCGGGCTGCGGGAAGTCGACGCTGCTCCGGCACCTGATCGGCCTCGAGCAGCCCCTCGGCGGCACGATCGAGATCGCGGGGGTCGGCGCCCCGCGGCTCGGCGACGGCGCGCCGCCCTACGGCGTCATGTTCCAGTCGGGGGCCTTGTTCGGCTCCATGACGCTCTCCGAGAACGTGGCCCTGCCGCTGCGCTCCTGGAGCGGCCTCGACGCCGAGGCGATCGACGCCGTCGTCCGCGACAAGCTGCGCCTGGTCGGGCTCGACGGGTTCGAGAACCACCTGCCCGCCGAGATCTCCGGCGGCATGAAGAAGCGCGCCGGGATCGCGCGCGCCCTCGCCCTCGACCCCAAGCTCTTGTTCCTCGACGAGCCCTCGGCGGGCCTCGACCCGATCAGCGCGGTGGAGCTCGACGAGCTCGTGCTCTCGCTCAACCGCAACCTGGGGGTCACCACGGTCCTCGTGACCCACGAGCTCGAGAGTATCTTCAAGATCGCCTCGCGCTGCATCATGCTCGACAAGGAGGTCCGCGGGATCGTCGCCGCGGGCGACCCGCGCACCCTGCGCGACACCAGCACCGACCCTGGCGTCCGCGCCTTCTTCAATCGCACCCCACGAGGTGACGCGTGACCCCCTCACAACACGCCAAGCTCGGCGCCTTCGTCGTCTTCGGCCTCGGCACGGGACTCGCCGCGCTGATCTGGCTCGGCGCCACGAACCTGCGCACCGAGAAGCACGACTTCGTGACCTACGTCGACGAGGCGGTGACCGGCCTCGAGGTCGGCTCGCCCGTGCGCTTCCGCGGGGTGACCCTCGGGTCGGTCTCGCGAATCACCGTCGCGCCGAACCAGCGCCTGATCGAGGTCCACGCCGAGATCCCCGTGGAGAACATCGACCGCCTGTTCAGCCGCCAGGGACTCCACCGCACGGCGGGCAAGTTCGTGCCCGACGACATTCGCGTGCAGCTCGTGTCCTCCGCGCTGACCGGGGTCAAGTTCCTCCAGGTCGACGTATTCCCCGACCCGGAGAGCTACCCCGAGCTCAAGCTCGGCTTCCCCCCGCCCGCGAACTACATTCCCTCGGTCCCCTCCACGCTCAAGGACCTCTCGGACTCCCTCTCGGAGACCTTCCACCGCCTGCCCAAGCTCGCCGACCGACTCTCGAGCCTCGCCTCGCGGATCGAGACGGTCCTCGTGGACGTCGACGCGCCGGGGCTCTCCAACCGCGTCCAGGCCTTGCTCGGCACCGCCGAGACCAAGCTCGAGGCCGTCGACACCGAGGCCTTCGTCGCCGACGTCGAGGCGCTCATGCGCGAGGCCCGCGAGACCCTCGCCTCCACCCGCGCCCTGCTCGACGAGGTCCGCGACCCCGAGGGGCAGACCATGCAGCTCGTCGCGCGCCTGGGGCGCCTGTCCGAGAGCATCGAGCGCGCGGTCGAGGCGCTCCAGGTCGAAGAGACCGGCCGCGAGCTGCGCAAGACCGCCCAGGCCTTCAGCGGCGTCGCCGCCGAGACCGCAGGCCTGGGCGGCGAGCTACAGTCCAGCCTGCGCGCCCTGCGCGAGGCCGCGCTCGCGGTGAACGAGCTCGCCGAGACCCTCAAGCGCGACCCGGGCGCCTTGCTCCACGGTCGCCAACGCGCCGCTGGCCCCCCAGGAGACTGACGTGCGAACGAAGCTGAGCCTGTCCTGCCTGCTGGCCCTGTCCCTCTCCGGCTGCTTCGGCGGCGCCTCGCCCGCGCCGCGCAGCTTCCGCCCGGCGGTGGTCCAGGTCGAACCGACCGCCGAGGTCGGCCCCGAGCTGCGCTACCGCCCCCCGACCGCCAGCCAGCACCTGCGCGAGCGCATGGCGTGGAAGCTCTCCCCGGTCGAATACTGGTTCAGCGAGCTCACCGTGTGGAGCGAGGCCCCGGCGAACTACGCCGACCGCGCCCTCGCCCAGCGCCTGTTCGAGGGCGCGGGCCTGCGCCGCGGGGCCGCCGCGACCTTGCCGACCCTCGAGTCGGAGCTGCGCGAGTTCTGCTTCGACCGCGCCGCCCGCGCCGCCGTCGTCGAGCTGCACCTGCTGCTCAGCCAGCCCGAGGGCGCGCAGCTCGAGCGCACCGTGCGGGCCACGGCTCCCGTCGGCGACGAGGAGCCGGAGTCGATCGCGCGTGGCCTGGGAGCGGCGTTGAGCGAGGCCTGCGACGCGGCCGCCCAGCAGGTGGTCGAGGCGCTGCGCTAGGCTCGCTCCGGTTTCGGTTTCGGTTTCTGGCTCTGGCTCGGAGCCCTGCACCGACTGGGGTGGGTGGCGCGGGCACCGGCTCCGCGGGGGGCGGGGGGCCTGCTGCTCGGCGGCTTCGCTCGCGTCGTTCCGACTGGCCGGCGAGCGAGACCGCGCCCTGGACCAGGAACGACACTCCCTGCAGATGCCTCGCAGCAGGCC
>JAGQRJ010000471.1 GCA_020425635.1 Planctomycetota bacterium
CGAGGCCCAACGCGCCGGCCGCGCTCCAGCTGAGCGCGGTCCGCCAGCCGAGCTCGGGGTCGGGGGCCGCGCTGCCCGCCGCGAAGAGCACCCCCACCACGACCGCGCTCCCGGCGAGGGGCAGCTCCAGCCGCAGCCCCGGGCGGCGCTCGAGGAAGGCCTCGACGCAGGCCAGGGCCAGCGCGGTGAACGCCAGCGCGTCGAAGAACACCTGCGCCCCCGGGGTGTGCAGCTCCTGGCCGGCGCCGCTCGATTGGGTGCGCGCCAGCACCGCGCCGATCCACACCGCCAGCGCGAGCGGAGAGACCCAGCGCAGGAGGGGGGAGGGGTCGGCGGGCTTCACCGGTGGACTACCCCTCGCGCAGGTCGAGGTTCATGGCCTCCAGGGCGGCCTCGATCTGCGCGCGCCAGTCGGCGGGGGCCGGGCCTCGCCAGGGCAGGGTCAGCGAGCGCGACGCGCTCACCAAGGCGCCCCCCGGCGCGCTCCCGCACGCGGCCCGGTAGGCCGCCAGGGAGCCGCCCTGGGCGCCGTAGCCGGGCATGAGGAACGGGGTGTGGGGCATGAGCGCCCGCAGCCGCGCGACCTCGTCGGCGGGGACCGTGAGCCCCACGACCGCGCCGACCAGCGACCAGCCCGACGCGCCCACGTGGGGCTCGCCCAGAGCGCGCACCCACTCGGCCACGCGGTCGACGACCTGGGTTCCGTCGGCGAGCCGCGCGGACTGGAGCTCGGCCGCCCCCGGGTTCGAGGTGCGCACGAGCACGAACACCCCCTTGCCAGCCGCCGCCGCCGCGTCGACGAAGGGGGTCAGGCTGTCGGGCCCCAGGTAGGGGTTGATCGTGAGCGCGTCGATCGGCGCGTCGGGCGCGAGCCAACGGCGCGCGTAGGCCTCCGCCGTGCTCCCAATGTCGCCGCGCTTGGCGTCGGCGAGCAGCAGCGCGCCGCCCCGCGCGCCCGCGCGCCCGATCGCGTCCACCGCCAGCGGGTCGTCGTCGAAGAACGCGAGCTGCGGCTTGAGCATCGCCACTCGCCCTCCGAGCAGCTCCGCGGTCGCGCTGCCCCAGGCCGCGGCCGACCACCCCAGCGGCAGCTGCGCCGGCCGCGGGTCGATCCCGGCGCACACCGCCCCCCGCTGGGCGACGAGCTGGCTCAAGGTGTCGGCGAAGTGGCGCACGCGCAGACTGTACGTGATTTTCGCGGGCCGCGCCTCGAGACCGAGCCCGAGACCGAGACCGAGACCGACCGAGGCCGACCGAGGCCGACGCGGACTCCGACGCCGAGACCGGCGCCGACCCTGAAAACCTCACGGCCACCAAGCCGTAGGGGCGGAGCTTGCCTCCGCCCGCGGTCGCGCTCCCCCGCGTCGCTCTCTTTCCGAGACCCAGACCGACTCCGACACCGAGACCGCTCGGAACGCCCCTGCAGGTCAAGCGCGGCGCGTTCGCTGGCGGGGAAACACGCCGAGACGCGTTACCCTGGGCGCCGCAGGAAGAGGACGACCATGCCTTACGTCAGCGAGAGCGAGCGCACACGCCTGATCGAGGTGCG
>JAGQRJ010000472.1 GCA_020425635.1 Planctomycetota bacterium
GCCTACGAGCGGCTGCTCGCCCTCGGCGACCCCAACGGCGCCGCGCGCGAAGCGCTGGCGCGGCTCGAGGCCGCGCACCTCGAGCGCCTCGCGGCGCACCGGGCGCGGGCCGAGGCGCAGCTCGAGGGGATCCGCGGCAGCGACCGGGTGAACGCCGCGGCCCTCGACGAAGCGCTGAGCGCGCTGAAGGCCGCCGGGGACGAGGCGACCCAAGGCCGGATCGTCGCCGAGCTCGACCGCCTGACCCAGGTCTTGCGCCAGGTCGAAGAGCGCGCGCTCCTGAGCGCCGAGGAGCCGACGCCCGCCGAGGCCAAGGCGGGCCAGCTCAAGCTGCTCGGCCTGCGCGACGCGCTCGACGCCCGCTACCGCACGCCCCACGCGGCCCTCGGCGAGCGCGACGTCGCCGCGGTCCAGCAGGCCCTCGATCGGCTCGAGGCGCGCCGCCGCGACGCCTACGGCGAGCGCGCCTTGCGCGCCCAGATCGCGGTCGGCGAAGCCCAGCGCGAGGCGCTCGGGCCCGGCCGCCGCGCCCTGGCGCGGCTGCTCTGCCGCTCCCTCGAGGCAGCCCCCAGCTCGGCGCCCGAGCGCGCCGAAGGGCTCCGCGCGGCCCTGGGCTTCGCCGCGCTGGCGAACCACCCCGAGCTGGCGCTGCCCGCCTTGCTCGCCGGCTGCGAGCTCGCGGGAGGCGACCCCGAGGCCCAGGCCTTCCTCCGCGCGCGCGCGGCGTCCTTCGGTCGCGAGAGCCGCTGCGCGCGCTTCGTGGCCGGGAAGCTCGCCGAGCTCGAGGAGCGCGCGGGGCCTCAGACCGCGGAGACCCAGGGGGCCCAGGGCGCGCGGAGCCTGGCCCTCGGCGACGCCGCGGGCGCCGTCGCGTTCTACACCCGCGCCCTCGAGCTGGAGCCCACCGACGTCGGCGCCCTCGTGGGCTTGGCCCGGGGCCAGCTCCTGGCAGACGCCCTGGGAGAGGCTTGGCAGGCGCTCGAGCGCGCGCTGCAGCGCGCGCCCGAGCGACCCGACGTCTGGACCCTCCGCGCGGAGGTCAGCCTGCGCCGGGGCGAGCTGGGCAAGGTCGGCCCGGCGGCGACCCGCGCGATCGAGCTCGACGCGGAGTATGCCCCCGCCTACGCCGTGCGGGCCGAGGGCCGCCTGCGCCAGGGCGAGCTCGACGCGGCGCTGACCGACGTCAGCGCCGCCGTGCGTCTCGACCCGCGCTTCGCGCAGGCCTTCGCGCTGCGCTCCGAGGTCCTGCTCGCGCGGCGCGAGTTCGCCGAGGCCGCGAGCGACGCCAGCCGCGCGATCGAGGCCGACGCCGAGCTCCCCGCGGGCTACCTCGCTCGCGGGCGGGTGATCCTCGCCGCCCCCCAGCCGGCACAGGCTCAGCCCGAGCGCCTGGCCGCCCTCGCGGACCTCGGCCAGGCGCTGCGCCTCGACCCCGGGCTGGCCGAGGCCTGGGCCCTGCGCGGGCACGCGCGCTTTCTGCTCGGCGACCTCACGGGGGCCAAGCTCGACCTCGAGCACGCCCTCGGGCTCGAGGAGCGGCCTCGCGCCTGGAACGAGCTCGCGCGGGTCCAGCTCAGCCTGGGCGAGACCGACCGCGCCCGGGAGTCCTACGGGCGCTCGCTGTCCCTCGCCGAGCAGCCCGAGGTCTTCGCCGAGCGCGCCCGCCTCGCCGCCGCGGCGGGCGACACCGTCTCGGCGCTGCGCGACCTCGAGGCCGCGCTCCGCCTGCGCAAGGACGACGTTGGCTTGCTCATGCAGCGCGCCGACGTGCTGATCCAGGCGGGCGACCTCACGCGCGCCTCCCTCGACCTGCACGAGGTGCTGCGCCTGGCCCCAGGGTCGCCGGAGGCCGCGCGCGCCCAGCAGCTCCTCGACGGCGCGGGCGGGCGCTGAGGCCCGGGCTCAGCCGGCGCGGGCCGTGTTGAGGCGGGCCTGGCTCTCGACCTGAGCGGTCACGTCGAACCAGGCTTCGCCGCCGTCTTCACACTCGTGAATGTCGTAGAAGCGGCCGTCGACCTCGCAGGTGTAGCGCGCGAGGCTCACGCGCTGCTCCCGCTCGAGCACCAGGTACTGGTCGGCGAGGTCCACGACGAGGAAGGGCGACGCCTCGCTGCCGTCGCCGCTCTCCACCATGGCGCTGATCAGCAGGTGCGCGACCCGCCACTCGCGCTGGGCGCGCGCCTCGAGGCCCTGCTCGTCGGCGAGGTCGGAGAGCAGGCGGTGCTGGGTGGCCGAGCCCAGCGCGCCGTCGGAGAACGCCTGGCGCACCCGGTGCTCGACCCGCTGGGGCGAGTGGTTCGTCGCGCAGAAGGTGACCCCCAGGTCGTAGAGCGTGGCCACGCAGCGGTCGTCGAGCACCTGGGCGTGGAACTCCTCGAAGCTCTCGAGCCCGACCAGGACCCGGTAGAAGCGCTTGAGCTCCTGCAGCGGAACGGGATACGCCAAGAGGTGGCTGCGCAGGTCCCGGTTCGCTTCGCCGGTCACCCCCGAGTTGAGGGCCTTGCAGTCGGGGCAGCGCACGTCGGGACGTCGGGGCTGCCGCCGGAACCGTCCGGACCTGCCGCAGTCCACACAGTCGATCTGAATCATGCTCCGTTCCTTCCTCTTCCAAGCGCCCTGCGGAGCACGCCGTGTTCCCAAACGGGGCCACCGCGCGTCAGGAGTTACGCTCCGTGGTGTGTTGCCCGGGCGCCATAAGTCGCTTGTCTCTGGTGTTCATCGGTGTCCACCCCGGACAGGTATGAAATCCGGCGCCTCGGGGTCTCAGCGGGGAGGCCGCCTTTCCCGGGCGGGGCGCGGCTACTCGGGGGTCACGTAGTCCACCGCGTGCGCCTCGTGCGGCTGAGGGACCTCCCAGCGCTCGAGGTAGCGCCGGAGGATCGGCTCGGGGACCGCGTGCTCGCGCGCGCGGTTCTGGGTCCACAGCCGCGACGCGGGCGCCTCGACGTAGACCACGCGCACGCGCGCGCGGTAGCCCGCGAAGAGCTCGACCAGCGCGCGACGGCGCTGGCGGTCGAGGTTCGTCGCGTTCCACACGAAGGGTCGCTCGGCGCGCAGGTGACCCAGGGCGAGCTCGCGCGCGGCCTGCAGGATCGGGCCTTGGTTCGCGCTGGGCGCGATCCCCAGGCTTCGCCGCAGGGCGTCGAGGGACACCACCGGGCGGTCGCTGGCGTGCTCGGAGGCCCAGCGGTCCTTGCCCGCGCCCGGGAGCCCGCTGAGCAGCACGACCTCACCCCAGGTGTCGTCGTAGCGCCGGGTGCCTCGCGGGTCGCCCTGGCAGAGGTAGCGGTAGCGGTCGAGCCCCGAGCCGAGCTCGGGCTCGCCCGCCCACAGCCCTTGCTCGCGGCAGAAGGCGCGGTAGAGCGCGACGCGCTCGAGCATGCCGTCGCGGTCTGCGGCCTCGCGCCCGCGGCAGTCGGCCTCGGCCACCAGCGCCAGGAGGCGCGCGGGCACCTCGAGGCAGGCCTTGACCGCGAGGCGCTCGCTGTCGGGGCGCTCGAGGAGGAACCCGGGGAGCATGTGGTGCAGGACCAGGGCGCAGATCTGCTCGCGGGCCGCGAAGGGCACGCCGCGCTCCCAGAGCAGGCGGCGGGCCAGGAGCGCGCCGCGCCGCGGGTGGCCGCGCGAGGTCACGCGGCCGTTGGCGTCGAGGCGCGTGCACTGGGGCTTCGCCAGGTCGTGCAGCGCCGCGCCCCAGAAGGTGAGCTCGCGCGCTTGGGGCGTGAGCTCGCGCCACGCGGGCAGCGCCAGGAGCTCCTCGAGGACCATTCGGGTGTGGATCCCCACGTTGCCCTCGGCGTGGTGGCGCGGGTCTTGCGGGCAGTCCTCGAGCGCCCGCAGCTCGGGGAGCGCGTCGCAGAGCGCCTCCCAGTCGAGCGCCCACTCGGGTCCGCTCGGGCAGGGGAGCGTCACGGCGTCCCCGCGAACACGTCGACCTCGGGGCGCAGCGCGTTCTTGACCACGGGGCGGTCCTTCCAGTGGCTGCCCGAGTCGAGCACCCGCTGGGAGAAGCTCGCGCGCACGAACTTGAAGCGGGCGCGCACCTCGCCGGCCTCCTCCCACTTGAGGTAGAGCCCCTCCGCCAGGTCGCTGGGGTCCGTCTCGAGCGCGATCCGCGCGGGGTCCAGCCCCTCCGCCTCCGCGGCGCGGAGCAGCCCCGCGCCCCAGCCTGGGCTCTTGCACACGCTCGGGCCGAGCAAGGCCAGCACCTGGTCGAGGCTCGCGAAGCGACCCTCGCCCAGCACCGGGACCGAGGCGATCGGGAGCCCCGCGAGGAGCTCGGCGCGGGCGGCGCGGTCGAGGAAGCGCTCGCGCTCGCGGTCGTAGACGTCGAACTCGAGGAAGTAGTGGGGCAGCGCGTCGTAGAACACGGTGTGCTTGGCGTAGAGCCACTCGCCGTAGACGAGGTAGCGCGCGCGGAGGGCGGCCCACAGCGGCTCGCGGTGGGTGTGCGCCCAGCGCTTGAACAGCGCGAAGTGGCGCTCGGCCTCGCCGCCGCGCAGGTAGTGTCCGCGGCTCTGCAGGAGCAAGGTGCCGTCGGGCGCGAAGCTCAGCCCGGCGTTGCTCCCGTCGAGCTTCTCCTCGACGACCAGCGGTTTGCTGGCGACCTCCTCGAAGGCCACCGCCTTCAGCCCTTCGTCGCCCGGCTGCAGGGTCGAGCCGCGCAGGTGCGGGGTGCGGGGGTACTTGCGCAGCCGGGGCGTCACGGGCGCACCACCGCGATCCAGTGGTTGAGCACCGCGTCCAGGCCGACCCGGGTCGCGCCCGCGCCCTCGAACAGCGCGCTGAACTCCGCGGAGGGGAAGTGGTGCAGGTGCTCGGGGTTGTCGTCGGGCTTGCTGGGGACCGAGGCGATCACGAAGCGCCGGGCCACGCGCAGCAGCTCGCGCGCGGCGCGCGCGGGGTCGTCCACGTGCTCGAGGACCTCGAGCGCGGTGACCCCGTCGAAGGCGTCGTCGGGGAAGGGCAGCGCTGCCAGGTCGCCTTGCACGGCGGTGAGGCGGGTCAGGCCCCCGGCGCTCAGGGCCTGGAGGTCGGCGACCCGGCGGGGGTCGAGGTCGAGGGCGGTGACCTCGAGCCCCTCGAAGGCGCCGAGCAGGGGCCAGAGGAAGGCCCCGCGCCCGCTGCCGAGGTCGAGCAGCGACCCCGGCGCGAAGCCGCGCAGGACGCCGAGGACCTTGTCGACCCGGGGCAGGGTCATGCGCTTGAACTTGTGCAGCTTGAGCCCGGCCGCGAGCCCCCGGCGAAAGCACGCGGCCGGGTCGGGCTCGTCGATCCCCAGCCGGCCGCGCACGAAGGCGGCCGCGAGCTCGAGGCGGTAGCGCTCGGCCAGGGCGGCGTCGTCGGCGGGGGGGATCTCGGACGTCACGGCGGGTCTCCAGGTGCCCTACCCGCGGGCGCCAGGGGGCTGTCGCGAGGCACCTCGCGAGCATAGCGCGGGCCTCCCGGTCGCGGAGCGGGCGCAGCCCGCCGAAGCACTTACGGCGAGGCGTCGGGGCGTGTGAAACCCGCTGGCTGGCCTGGCGGTAACTCGCTTCACTGGGTTTGGAGGCTTCCCATGCGCGCGCTCGTTCCCCTGCTCGTCTTCGCCGCCGTCGGCGTGTGCGAGGCCCAGATCGTGCTCGCGCACGAGCCGCGCGTGGGCACGCGCTTCGAGGTCGAAGAGCGGCGCGAGACCACGGTCAAGATCCTCTGGAAGGCGCGCGCCCGGGGCTCGGGCGAGGCCGAGTTCAGCTCGAGCGACACCAAGTACGTCGAGGAGGTGCTCGGCGTGGGTCCGCTGCGGCTCAGGCGAGACTACGAGCGCTCGCTGCGCGCGAAGCACCCGGTGGGCAAGCCCGACGAGCCGGCGCGCACCTCGCAGCACGGGCGCGTCGTGCTGGTCGAAGGGCTCGAGAAGAAGGTCGAGGGCGGCGGGGACCTCGACAAGGAGGACCGCGAGGAGCTGCGCTTCGAGCGCCTGATGGCCGCGCTGCTCCCGCCGCAGCGGGTCGTCGAGCCCGGCGACACCTGGGAGATCAGCGGCGAGGCCGTGGGGCGCGCGCTTTGGGGCGGAGCGCTCCCCGCGGAGACCACCTCGAGCTCCGGGGCGGTGGTCAAGCTGCGCTCGCTCAAGCACAAGAAGACCGGCGAGGTCGCGAAGCTGCAGGTCAAGGCGCTGCGGGTCAAGATCAACAAGACCCGCGGGGTGCCGGAGCTGACCCTCGACCTGAGCGGGAGCTTCGAGTGGGACGTGGTCAACAGCGCCCTGCTCAAGGCCGAGCTCAGCGGGCAGGTGCTCTACGTCGCGACCTCCCGAGAGGAGAAGCTGACCGCCGAGGCCCAGGGGCCTTGCTCGTGGCGCTACCAGGCGAAGCCGCTGCCGGCAAGCGAGGAGCCCGGCGAGGCGGGCGCGGACGCGGAGCCCGCACCGGCGCGCTGATCCCCTAGAATCCAGGGAGAGGTGCTCATGTTCTTCTCCGTCGCGCACAAGCTGCAGAAGGTCGCCCCCGACAAGGCGCTCCCCGGGCGAGACGAGGCGATCCGCGTCCCCGCGACCCACTTCGTCAACGGGAACTCCCTCCAGCCTCCCTGGCCCGAGGGGCACGAGGTCGTCGTGTTCGGCCTCGGCTGCTTCTGGGGCGCCGAGCGCAAGTTCTGGCAGCTCGACGGGGTCTACTCGACCCAGGTCGGCTACCTCGGCGGCTACACCAAGAACCCGACCTACGAGGAGGTGTGCTCCAACCAGACCGGGCACAACGAGGTCGTGCGCGTGGTCTACGACCCGGCGCGGATCGGCTTCGAGGCCCTGCTCAAGACCTTCTGGGAGAGCCACGACCCGACCCAGGGCATGCGCCAGGGCAACGACCTCGGCACCCAATACCGCTCGGGGATCTACACCACCACCGAGGCGCAGCGCGCCGCCGCCGAGGCGAGCAAGGTGGCCTACCAGGCCGAGCTGACCCAGGCCGGCCACGGCGCGATCACCACCGAGGTCGAGCCCGCGGGAGTCTTCTACTACGCCGAGACCTATCACCAGCAGTACCTCGCCAAGAACCCCAACGGCTACTGCGGCCTCGGCGGGACCGGCGTGGCCTGCCCGGTGGGGTTGGGCTAGCGGCCTGTCGAAGAAGCCCTGGCAAGGCGCGAGGAGGTCCAGCAACCGTGGGGGGGGGTGACCGACGAGCAACGCTGTCCAGGGCTCTTTCAACGGGCTGCTAGCGCTCGAGGCCTGCCAGTCACTGCGAGAGGTTGAGCGATGAGCAGCAAGCAAGGCGTCCTGATTTGCCTCGACCTGTCGCCCGAGGGGGAGAAGGTGCTCGCGGAGGGCGTCTCGCTGGCGAAGGCGCTCGGCACCGGGGTCTTGCTGCTCCACGTCGCCGCGCCCGAGCCCGACTTCGTCGGCTACGACGAGGGGATCCTCACGCGGGACGATCGCGCCCGCGAGCTGAGGCAAGAGCACTCGGACCTGCTCGCGCTCGCGGAGAGGCTGAGCGCCGAGGGGGTGCCCGCCCAGGCGCTGCTGATCAGCGGCGCGATCACGCCGGTGATCCTCGAGCAAGCCGAGCGACACGACGTCCGGCTGGTGGTCGTGGGGAGCCATGGCCACGGAGCCCTGCACCGGTTCTTGATCGGGAGCACCACCGACGCGGTCGTGAGGCGATCCCCGCGCACCGTGGTCGTCGTGCGCGCGCTCGAGGCCTAGGCTCTGTCCGCAAACTCAGCCAACGCCCTCGCTTGCCCTCGTCGCCGCCGACTGCGTTGGTCGCCGGCCACGTAAACCCATTACGCTCGGACCGGCTCCCGCCTTGTCGGACGACGACGA
>JAGQRJ010000473.1 GCA_020425635.1 Planctomycetota bacterium
CCCGCTGGCCAAGGTCTACACCTGGCTCGACGGCACCGACTACGCCTTCGTCTACCGCGAGCGCCTCGAAGAGGGCAAGCGCGAGGCCTTGAGCCTCCCGGCTTCGTCGCCCACCCCCGGCGAGCGGACTGGGGAGGCCGAGGGCCGCTGAGCCGGCCTAGCGGCCCCTCAGGCGGGGGCTAGCCGCGGACGATCGTCGGCGGGGCGTCGCCGAAGGAGACGCCGAGGCTGCGCGCGGTCCACACCGCCTCGCAGTCGAGCTCCACCAGGCGCGGGTTGCCGACCGCCTGCTCGAGCGGGACGAGCTCGACCCGATCGTCGCGCAGGGTGACCAGGGTGCCGAAGGCGCCGTCGTGCACCGCGCGCACGGCGGCCGCGCCGAAGCGCGTGGCGAGGATCCGATCTTGCGGGACGGGGTCCCCTCCCCGCAGCAGGTGGCCGATCGGCGTGACGCGGAACTCCTCGGGGGCGTGCTCCGCGACCCGCTCCGCGACCCGCTGGGCGACGTTCCCCGCGCCCACGGCCTCGTCCTCGAGGAAGGGCCTCTGCCCGACCTCGGCCACCCCGTCGGCGACCACCACGATCGTCGCCGACTTCCCCTGCTCGGTGCGCGCGCGGATCACCTCGGCCACGTGCTCGGGGCGAAAGGGGATCTCGGGGATCAAGACCACGTCCGCGCCCCCCGCCAGCCCCGCGTGCACCGCGATCCAGCCGGCCTGGGTCCCGCTGACCTGGAGGTACATCACCCGGTGGTGGCTCTGGCGGGTGGTCTGCAGCTTGTCGATCGCCTCCGTCGCGGTGGCCACCGCGGTGGCGTGACCGAAGGTGACGCGGGTGGCGGCCATGTCGTTGGCCACCGCCTGGGGGATCCCCACGACCGGGAGGCCGCGGCGCGCGAGGCGGTCGGCGATCGCGAGCGAGCCGTCGCCGCCAATGCAGATCAAGCCGTCCATGCCCAGCCAGCGCAGGGTCTCGAGGACCTCTGCCGAGCGGTCGACGCCGCCCTGCTGGAAGGGGCTCCCCCGGTTGCAGCTCCCGAGCAAGGTGCCCCCGCGGCGGGAGAAGCCCCGCACCGACTGGGGCGAGAGCGTCCAGATCTCCGGGGGCTGCAGCAGGCCCTCCCAGCCCTGGCGCACGCCGACCACGTCGTCCGCGTAGCGGAAGACCGCGGTCCTCACGACCGCCCGCAGCACGGCGTTCAAGCCGGGGACGTCGCTGCCGCCCGTGAGCACGCCGATCTTCATGAGCCCTCCCGCGTGGTCCGCGTTGGACCCAGGATACCTGAGCGGGGGGGTGGCATTTCGACGAGAAGGAGCGTCCTGGGGCTGGTAAACTCGTGGGTGTAAACTCTGCGCAGCGAGGTTCCAGTGAGTGGCGCTAAGGAGAAACGTAGGTCCGCGCGGATCCCGTTTCGCCCCTCCGACGGGGTGCAGGTTCACTACAAGTTCCTCTCGCACCTGCCGAGCTACCAGTGCGAGACGATCTTCCGCGGCTCCGTGCTCAACCTCAGCAAGGGCGGCGTGCTGTTCTCCGGGCCGATCCCCGGCCCCGAGTGGCTCAGTCACCTCGGCCAGGGCGAGATCCTGATCGGCATGAACCTGATCGGGCGGGGCGATCGGATCAAGGCGCTCGCGTCGCTGCGCTGGACCCGCCCGGCCAAGAGCGAGGGCTCGGACTCCGACTCGGGCGAGGTCGACCCGACGCGCGGACCCGAATACGAGCTCGGCGTGCAGTTCGAGCAGCTCGACCCGGCGCACCGCCGCGGGCTCTCGCGCCTGCTGATCGGCCACCAGCTGCGCACGCGCAAGCTGCGGCCGAGCCAGATCCACGACCTCGAGGGGTACTAGTTGCGAGCCTGGCTCGGGGCTGCGCTGATCTGCGCCTTCGGCGCCGCCGTGGCGGGGGCCGAGGGCGAAGCGCGACCGCCCGTGGAGCTCGAAGCCGAGCGGCTCCTGCGTCAGCTCGCGGACCCCAACCTGCGCGACCGGGCGATCGATCGCCTGGCTGCCCTCGGCCCCCGGGCGCGACCGGCGCTCGAGCGCGCGACCCACGACGCCGACCCCGACGTGCGCTTCAACGCGCTCTACCTGCTCGAGCTCGAGGACGTCGACCTCCGCCGCGCGATCCGGGTGATCGTCGAAGGCAACGGCGTCAACTCGGGGACCTACGACGAGGCGCGAGACGCCTACTTCGAGCTGCTGGGGACCCTGGACGAGGCCGAGCTCCAGCCGGCCGAGCTGCAGCGGCGCGCGGATCTGCGGGGCATGCTCGTGCGCTACGTGCTCAGGCAAGCGCGCCGCGGGGCCGAGCTCCACGTGAGCGTGGCCCTCGACGTGCTGTGCGGGTTGATCGAGGTCGACCGCGCGCGCCTGCAGGCGCAAGACGCCGAGCTGCTCGCGCGGCTCTTCGACGCCGAGCTGGGCGAGGCCAGCTGGGAGCTGCCGCGGCTGTTCGCGGCGCTGCGCTGGGAGCTGGCGCTCCCCGTGCTCCGCGGCCGGATCGCGCGCGGCAGCGCGGAGGTCGCTGAGCGCGCCGCGCGGACCCTCGGGGAGTGCGCTCCCACGGGGACCGGCCCCGCCGCGCTCGAGGCCCTCGGGCCCGCGCTCAAGCACACCGCCGCAGACGTGCGCTACGCCGCCGTGCGCGCGATCGGCAAGCTCAACCTCCCCGACGAGCTGCTCCTGCCCTGGGTCGGGCTGACCCGCGACCCGCACCCCCGCGTGGCCGCCGCCATGCTGCGCGTCGGCGCGGAGTACGGGCTCTCGGTGATCCGCGAGCCCGCCGAGCAGTGGGCCGCCGACCCGAACACCCCCAGCCGGCTGAGGCTGACCGCCGTGATCTGCCTGGGCGTCCTGGGCGAGGGCTCGCCGCAGCTGCTGCTGCGGATCCTCGAGCGCAGCGAGGGCGACCTCGCCCTCGCCGCGGCGTGGGCGTTGGGGACCAGCGGCGCCAAGGGCGCGCCCGAGCAGATCCTGGAGATGGCCCGGGAGCCGCAGTGGGCGCACGAGAGCGCGCTCTACGCGGCCCTCGGTCGCTCGGGCACCCCCGCCGCGCTCGCGGCCTTGCGCGAGCTCGAGGCGGTCGACCCCGCGCTGGCCTTGTTCGGCTACGGTCGCCTCGACGACGTCCCCACCGCGGTCGCCGCGATCGAGTGCTTCACCGGGACCAAGAGCCGCGTCTACTGGGTCTCCGCCGCCGAGGCCCTCAGCGTGCTTTACGCGCGCCGCGCCATGGACAGCAACCCCGAGCCGATCCGCGAGGCGCTGGCGCGGCTCTACAACGGCACCCAGGCGCAAGACACCGACCGCGACACGATCTTGACCGAGGTCCGCCGGGTGGGGGCGCCCACCGAGGGCCCCACCCGGGCGGCGCTGATCCAGGGCCTCAAGCAGCGGGTGCGCAACGACCAGACCCCCCTCGTCCCGCAGGTGCTGGCGCAGATCGCGCCGGTGGAGGCGCGCGCCGCGCTGGGGCCGATCCTCGCCAGCCGGCGCGTGATCCCGGGTCAGGGCGGCGACTGGTACCTGCGCGAGATCGCGCGGGCGCTCGCGGTGGCCGGCGACCCGAGCTTCATTCGGCGCTTCGCGCTCCCCGCCAGCGAGCGCGACGTCGCCGACGCGAGCCCCGGCAATCGCTCGAACGAAATGAACAACGTGGGGATCGACTACCTCTACGCGCGCGAGCTCGACGAGGCGGCGATCACCTTCCGCCAAATGCTGTGGTGCAAGGCCGACGACAACATCGCGGCCTACAACCTGGCGTGCGGGGCGGCCCTCGGCGGCGAGGTCGATCGCGCGCTGCTCTTCTTGCGGCGCTCGCTGCGCGACGGCTACACCAACGAGAACCACATTCGCAGCGACTCCGACCTGAACCTGCTCCACGGCGACCCGCGCTTCGAGCGGATCTACCGCCGCCTGCTCCTGCGCAGCGAGGTCAGGCTCCCGATCGACCCCGAGCTCCAGGGCGACTGGGACCCGGTCAATCCCCGCTGACCGCGCCCTCGGGCCAGGTCGCCGCGATCCGCGGGAACACCTCGAGCAGGTCGACGACGGTCGCGGCGCGCTCGCGGCGTCGGGCGCGGCGCGCCTCGCCCAGGCGGCGCAGCGCGGCGAAGAAGCCCGCGTAGAAGCGCAGGTCGAGCCGCAGCCAGCGGGTCAAGAAGCGCGCGCAGAGCCCCCAGCGCTGAGCGCGCCGCCAGGCCCCCTCGGCGTGCTTCCAGCCGCAGAGCAGCCGGTGCCGGCGGCGGGCGACGCGCACCTTGAACGGCGCGTGGAAGCGGTTGATCGTCCCCCCGTCGAGGTGGGTCACCCGGCTGCGGGGGTCGACGAGCACCTTCCAGCCGCGGCGCCAGGCCATGAGGCCGAGGTCGACGTCCTCGTGATAGAAGGGCCGGTAGAGCGGGTCGAAGCCCCCCAGCCCGAGGAAGCGCTCGCGGCAGAGCGCGACCGCGCCGCCGAGGCCGAACAGGCTCCACAGCTCGCGACGCCCGGGCTCCCGGCCCAGGGAGAGCAGCGCCTGGGGGTCGACCCCGCGCCAGCGCAGCTCGCCGCGGCGCACGTAGGGGTGGTTGACCGTGATCTTGCTCGGGGCTCCCTCGCGGTCGAGGATCAGGGGTGAGACCGAGAACACCTCGGGGTCGGCGAAGTGCTCGAGCAGGGGCGCGAGGAAGTCGGGCTCGACGGTCACGTCGGAGTTGAGCAGCACGACCACCGGGTGCACGGCCTGGGCGGCGCCCGTGTGGCAGGCGGGGCCGAAGCCCTGGTTGCGCTCGTGCGCGACCAGGCGCGCGGCGGGGAGCTCGGCGGTCACGACCTCGCGGCTCGCGTCGCTGCTGCCGTCGTCGACGATCACGACCTCGGCGGGGCCGGGGTAGGCCTCGGCCGCGGCGAGCAGGGAGGGGACGTGGCGGCGCAGGAGCTCGGCGCCGTTGTAGTTGGGGACGACCAGGCTGACGCCGCGCGCGCTCACGAGGGCGGGGCGAGGTCGGGGTGGGCCAGCATGCGCTCGATCATGCGCGCGTAGGAGTATTGCTCGTGCGCGTAGGCGTGCCCCGCCGCCGCGATCCTGCTGCGCGCGGCGTCGTCTTCGAGGTAGCGCCCGACCACCTCGACCGCGTCTGCGGGGCTGCGGAAGAACACGCAGTGCTCGCCCTCGGTGAGGATCTCCTCGAGCTTGGGCACGTAGCGGGTGCAGAGGAAGGCGCCGCAGCCCAGGCTGATCCAGGTGCGGTTCGAGAAGTAGAGCTCGACGTCGTCGCGGAGGTCGTTGCCGAGGACGACCCGCGCGCTGTTGCAGATCTGGCGGTACTGCGGGGGGTAGACGTCGTCGAGTCGCGGGGTGAGCCCGACCTCGCGCCAGCGCGGGCCGTAGACCGCGACGTCGTAGTGCTTGGCGAGCTCCTTGAGCACCTCGACCCGGCCCCCGCGGGAGTCGGGCTTGCCGATGAACGCCACGTCCGAGATCAGCGACTGCTCGGCGGGGACGCGGAAGTGGTCTTCGGGGTCGCAGCCGCCGGTGACGTAGGCGGGGGTGATCCCCAGCTCGTCGACGTATTGGGAGATCTGGCCGCGGCTGGTGATGAAGAACACGTCGGAGGCGCGCGCCGCGCCCTCGATCCGCGGGCCGAGCTCCCGCGGGCAGTCGTCGAAGAAGGTCGCGGTCTTGGCGTCCTGACGCAGCTCGTTGAGGCGCTCGGCGGGCAGGTCGAAGGTGAACACGAGCACGACGTCGGGCCGAAAGCGGCGCACCCGGCGGCGGATCAGCTTCCACGCGAGGCCCTTGCCGATCACCCGCTCGAGCTTGCGCCGGTTGACGCGCAGCACCTCGTGCCCGAGGGAGCGCATGGCGCGCTCCATGTGCGTGGTGATCCCGCTGCGCTTGTGACGCTTCGCGAAGAAGGCGATTCGCATGCCGCGAGTCTACCTCCGAATCCCGACCGGACGTGCCCGGCCGGAGGCTACTCCACGAGCAGGGTCGCGAGCTGTCGCCGCTGCCAGTCGAGCTCTTCGGGGTGGTCGTCGGGCGGGCGCGCGTAGAGCGAGGCCTGGGCGGCCCCGGCGGCGTCGCCGCTGAGCGCGGCCCGCAGCGCGCGGTAGCACTGGAACACGGCCGAGGAGCGCTGCTGCGAGAGCGGGGGCAGGTTCGGGAGCACGCTGGCCAGGTCGAGCACGAGGCTCGGCCCGCGCGCGAGGGCGTCCAAGGCCTGGGGCACCACCTGAGACGGCAAGCTGCGCGCGAACAGCGGCATGATTCGTTGGACGCACTGGATCCCGAAGCGGTGGCGCTGGTCCGGGGTGAGGGGGGCTTCGCGCAGGCAGCGGAGCACGAGGCCTCCGCCGGCGTCGGGCGGCGCGGGATCGCCCTGCAGGCGCGCGGCGGCGGGGTGCCCGAGGCGCGCCGCCCAGGCGACGTGCTCGGGGGTCAGCTCGCCCGCGCGCACGCGCTCCTGCAGCAGCAGCTCCGCCTGCTCAGGGCCCGCTCGGACGAGTTGTCGCAGCTTTCCGTCGGCCACCTGGGCTCCTGTGTGGAGTCTAGCCAGCGGGGGGCCCCGCGTGCACCTGGCGCTGGCAGCCTGCCAGCGTAACTCGCGGTCCCGCATGAGCCCGGATCCCGCTCACGAGTCCGCCACTGCGTCGCATTTGAGTACCCCTCGACCGCAGGAAGCCGTCCTGCAGGGACTTGGGCTTGGCACGCGGGGTGCTCGACGACCGGGGCTGGAGGTCCCATGTTCGGCACCAAGTCTTACGCGTTGTTGTTCGGCCTGGCGACGCTGGCTACCGTCGGCCTCGCCAAGCACGAGGGTTCGGCGGCCGCGCCGGCCGTCGAGGCGACCCAGGCCGAGGCCTCGGGCGAGTCGTTCTCGTCGCCGCAGCTCGTGGTGGACGCGGAGCTCGTCGGCCCGGACGCGCCCGCGCAGCTCGAGGCCCCGGCCTGGCCCCAGCGCAGCTACGTGCGTGGCGAGGACCTCGCGGCGCTGCTCACGGTCGAGGAGGACGGGCGCGCGACCCTCAGCGGCCGCACCTTTGGCGGAAAGCAGGCGAGCGGCGAGGCCTTCGCCTTCACGGGCGAGCGGCGCGCCGACGGCTCGCTGGCGCTGAGCGCCCCCGCCCCCGCGCCGCACAAGGGGCTGCGCTGGTTCCTCGACGGGCTCGACGGCGAGCGGGCGACCCCCGAGCCGCTGACGGCCACCCTCACCCCCGGGGCCGACGGCGCGTTCTGCGGGACCCTGCTCGGGCGCGAGGTGAGCTCGGCCCCCGCGCCCGACACGAGCGACCTGGTGGCGCTGGTCGTTCCTGGGCTCTCGACGAATCTCTGGAACCAGTATGGGATCCCCTACCTCGACGAGAACCTCGGGGTGTTCGCCGCGCGCGGGATCGAGGCGCGGCGGGTCGCGATCAACACCGAGGTCGGCGTCGACGAGAACGCGGCCACGATCGCCGCCGCCCTGCGCGAGGTCGTTGCCCAGGGCAAGCGCGTGCTGCTCTTCGCCCACAGCAAGGGCGGCGCCGACACGGTGACGGCGCTCACGGACCCCGCCAACGCGGACCTCTTGCCCCAGGTCGCGGGCTTCGTCGCGATCCAGCCCGTGTTCAGCGGCGCGCGAATCTCCGACGGGATCGACTCGGGCGAGCTGATCGCGTTCGTGACCAAGGTCCGCCACGAGAAGCTGGCGAAGGTCGCGGAGAAGGCGGTGCGCAGCGCGACCAACGCCGCGTTCGAGCACCTCCTGCCCCTGCTCAACCGCGAGGACGACCACGGCAGCCGGCTGGCCTGGAGCGACCTGCGCAGCGCCGATCGCCAGGCCGCGCTGGCGGCGCGCCCCTTCCCCGCCGACCGGATCCCCACCGTCACGGTGCGCAGCTCCTTCAGCGGGCGCAGGCTGCTGCGCATGGAGCTCCCCGACGGCGAGCGCAAGTTCCGCCTGGGCAAGAACGCCCTGCGCACCCCCCTGGTGGTGTTCCAGCGCTTCGTCGAGGGTCACTACGGCGAGGCCAACGACGGCATGGTCAGCCTCAGCGCGCAGGCGATCCCGGGGGCCGCGGCCGACGTGGTCTACGAGAACCTCGATCACTTCGAGCCCGGGGTCCGCGGCGAGAGCCCGGTGACCCCCAGCCGCTTGACCCAGGACGCCCTGGACGAGGTGCTGCCGCGGCTCAAGGCGCCCGCCGTCGAGCGCTAGCGGGCTAGCCCGCCGAGCGCGGCCGTCGGGCGCAGACCAGGCAGAGCGCGCCGCCCAGCGCCGCGCAGCCCCAGCCGCTCAGGCGCAAGGTCCAGCTCGGCAAGCCGTCGGCCGCGACCAGCGCCTTGGCGGTCTCCGGGTCGAGGGACTCGAGCCCGAGCAAGGTCCCGTTGTGCACGAAGTGCAGCAGCATGGCCGGCCACAGGCTGCGGGTCCGGATCACGAGCGCGCCCGCGAGGCAGCCCGCGAAGAACTGGGGGAACAGCCGGCTCGGGTCGAGGTGCACGGCCGCGAAGACCAGGGCGCTGATCACGATCGCGAGCTTGCCGCTGACCTCGCCGCGCAGGCCCTGGAGCAGGAAGCCGCGGAAGCAGAGCTCCTCGGTCACGGCGGGGAGCGCCGCGATCAGGAGCAGGAGCGCGGGCCACGGCAGCGCGGAGAGCTCGTCGGTGACCTCCTGCAGGGCCACGATCTCTTCGGGGGTGCGTCCGGGCAGCCACCCTTGCTGGACGTAGCCGAGGTCGAGGTTGATCGCGAGCGCGCCGAGGCCGAGCAGGAGCGCGGCGGGCCAGGCCCAGGCGGGGGGCGCGCGCCAGGCGAAGGTCTTGCGCAGGTCGCAGCGCAGCCACCAGGCGTAGCCCACGGAGCTCCCCGCGACCAAGGCCACCAGGGTGAACACCAGCCCCGCGATCAAGCTCGCTTGCTGGGCCTTCGCGCCGGCGAAGAACTGCAGGCAGAGCACGACCACCGCCAAGGCCAGCGCCTGGGGCATGCTCGGGACGCCCCCCACCGGGCCCTCGCGGCGGAGGCCGAGCAGGTCGGGGGCCTTGGCCGCGGCCGGGCGCCAGAGCACCTCCTCGCGGTCGTAGAGCGAGGCGACCCAGCGCACGGCGACCAGCGCGTAGACCAGGTTCGATCCGAACACGAGCACGCCGTGGATCAGGTGGGCCGTGCCCGCGAAGATCCCCTTGATCAGGAGCGAGGCCCCGAGCACGGGGGCGAGGCTCAGCGGGAGGTTCAGCTGCAGCCCCGGCAGCGCCGCGGCCAGGGGGGGCAGGGTCCCCAGGATCATGAGCGGGGTGAGGTAGGCCTGCCCCTCCTTGTAGGAGGCGGCGTAGGTCGAGGTCGCGAGGCTCAGCGCGCTGAACATGGCCACCAGCGGCACGAGCACGAAGAAGCACGCCGCGAGGGAGGCCACGTCGACGCTGAAGCTCATGCCGGGCACGCTCCCGGCCGAGAACGCGAAGGTCACGCCCAGGCTCAAGAGGTTCAAGAGCGCGACGACGAGCGAGATCGCGAACACGGCCCAGAACTTGCCCAGCGCGACCGAGCCGCGCGAGATCGGGGCGAGGAGCAGGGTCTCGAGGGTCCCGCGCTCCTTCTCTCCCGCGCCGAGGTCGAGGGCCGGGTAGAACGCGCCGGTCAGCGCGAGCACCACCAGCAGCGCGCCGAGCAGGCGCCCGAGCATGGCCCCCTCACGCCCGCGGTCGACGGCCTCGGTCACGAAGGGGGTCAGCGTCGTGTCGGGCAAGCCCGCGGCGTCGACCCGCTTCGCGACCACGGCCTCGGAGTAGAGCGCGAGGGCCGCCGAGATCCGCTTGCGGGCCAGGTTCGAGGCGTCGATCCCGCCGTTGTAGAGCACCTCGACCTTGGGGACGGCGTGGGGGTCGAGGTGCACGAGGCTCGGGGCGCCGCGGATCACCGCGCGCACGGCGTCGTTGGCCAGGGCCTGTCCGTAGTAGTCCTCGGGGGAGAGCTCCTCGTAGGCGACGCCGTCGCGCACGACCTGCTCCCCCGCCTGCCCTTTCGGCCCCGGGGGGGCGCTCAGGCGCAGCTGCAGCTGCCGGCCGCGCTTGAGGTCGTCGTCCTGCTCCTCGGGCAGGGGTTCGCTGAGCAGGCGCTGCAGCTCGTCGGGGAGCTCGTCCCAGCCCTCGACCCACACCGGGTGGGTCTGCTGGTTGAGCTTGCGGATCTGGATCGTGGCCAGGAAGGTCGTCCCGATCACGATCACGGGGTAGAGCGCGATCGGGAGCAGGAGCAACACGTAGAGGCTGCGGCGGTCGCGGAGGATCTCCACGATCTCCTTGCGGGCGATCTCGACGACGCTCGAGCTCACGCGGCGCCTCGCGGGTCGCGCCGGTCGACCTCGTCCACGCAGCTGAAGAACGCGTCTTCGAGGGTCCGCCCGGCCTTGACCTCTTCGCGAGGGCCGTTGGCCTGGATCTTCGAGCGGTAGAGGAACGCGACCTCGTCGCACAGCCGCTCGGCCTCGCTCATGATGTGCGTCGAGAGCAGGATCGTGCGCCGCGAGGAGCGCAGGGCGTCGATCCGCTCGACCACGGTGCGCGCCACGAGCACGTCCAGGCTGCTCGTCGGCTCGTCGAGGATCAGCACCGGGGGGTCGTGGATCAGCGCGCGCGCGATCGAGGTCTTCTGCTTCTGCCCCGAGGAGAGCAGCCCGCAGGGGCGGGTCTGGAAGTCGCGCATTTCGAACAGGTCGACCAGGGCGTCGATCCGCGACTCGAGGCCCGCGCCGTCGAGGCCGTAGAGCTTGCCGAAGTAGGCGAGCATTTCGCGCGGGGTCAGGCGGTCGTAGAGCCCGGTGCTCGCCGAGAGGAAGCCGATCTGGCGGCGGACCCCGGCCGGGTCGCGGCGCACGTCGACGCCGCCCACCCGCGCGGTGCCTCCGGTGGGGCGCAGCACGGTGGCCACGATCCGGAGCGTGGTCGTCTTGCCCGCGCCGTTGGGGCCGAGGAGGCCGAACACCGTGCCCGGGCGGGCGGTGAAGCTCACCCCGTTCACTGCGCGCACGGGCTCCGGGGAGTGCGGCGCGTAGACCTTGACCAGCTGGTCGACCTCGATCACCTGCGCATTGTCGGTGCGCCCTGCCCGGACGCAACGCCCGGGCGCGCGTAGCGCGCGGGAATGCGCTCGAGCAGGTTCGGGCCGAACTCGGCGTCGAGCTCGAGGCGCTCGAGGTGGGCGTAGCCAATGAAGCAGCCGCAGCGCGCGTTGGGGCAGGGCCGCTCGCGGAGCAGCTCGGCGAGCGCGTCCTGGTAGAGGTTCCCCAGGGGCGCGTCGACGAAGTGGCAGCGCCGCAGCGTGCCCTCGCCGTCGACGGAGAGCGTCGAGGACCCGGTGCGGCAGGCCTGGCCCAGGCTCGCGTGGGCGCGCAGGTTCAGCGCGAAGTGCGGGTCGAGTTCGGTCAGCCACGCCACCTCGCGCGGCGTGTAGTAGTCGGGGTCGCGCTTGTAGGCGTTGACCCAGAGGTAGACGCCGGCGGGGAGCTCGGCGCGCAGGGCGCGCAGCTCGGCGAAGTGCTCGCGCAGCCCGACGACCCCCACGGAGTAGCGCGCGCCCAGGGCGTCGAGCTCGCGGCAGCGCGCGAGGAAGCGCGCGCGCGTGACCTGGGTCGGGTGGTAGGTCGCCCACAGCGCGAGGGCGTCGGTGTCGGACGCGGCGACGAAGTCCAGCGGCGCGGCGAGGTTGGTCTGGATCGCGACGCGCTCGACCTGCGGCAGGCGCGAGAGCTCGCGCAGCGCCGCGCGATACCACGGCCGGACCAGGGCCTCGCCCCAGGGGGTGAACAGGATCCCCAGCCGCCCCGGGTAGGTCCGCGCCCAGGCGACGAAGCGCTCGACCTCGGCGCGGTCGCGCTGCATGTGGGCCTGGGACTCCCGGGCCTTGGCGAAGGGGCAGTAGTCGCAGGCGTAGTTGCAGCTCTCGAGGGATCCCCGGTAGAGCAGCCGCAGCAGCGGGGGGAGCGCGCTCACACGAGCTCGCAGGCGGACATGCGCGCGGCCACCCGGGGCGAGATCAGCCAGGGGCCGATCGCGTCGCTGCGCTCGAGGCCGGCGGGGGTGAGGTGCAGGCCCGCGTCGCGCTCCTCGGCCAGCCCCAGCTCGACGAGCTCCCCGAGCTGCGGGAGGTCGTCGGCGGGCGCGCTGGCGAAGCGCGCGCGGTAGGCGGCGTGCTCGAGGCCCTCGCTGCAGAGCAGTGACTGGATCGCCCAGCGCCGGCGCTGCTCGTCGCCGTCGAGCGCGTAGCCGTGCCGCGCGGAGCCCAGCGCCGCGTCGTCCTGGGCGATCCACGCGCTGAGCACCTCGCGCACCCCGCGCGCGCCGACCGCGTAGTCGCTCGCGTAGTGCAGCGCGCGGGTGTAGCTCCGGGCGCCGCAGCCCAGGCCGAGCATGCCGTCGGCCTGGCAGCGGTAGCGCGGCAGCTCGAGCCGGGGGGCGTGCGGGCCGACGAACAGGCGCATGGAGCGCTGGGTGTAGCCGGCGGCGAGCAGCCGCGCTCGCCCTTGCCGGTAGAGCGCCAGGCGCAGGTCCCGCGCCGCGGGCAGGCCTCGCCGCTCGAGGCCGGTCAGCGGGCGCACGTAGAGCGGATACAAGAACAGCTCCTCGGGCTGCCAGCGCAGCGCGGCCTCGAGGGAGCGCGCCCAGCTCGCCTCGGTCTGCCCGGGGAGCCCGTAGATCAGGTCGAGGTTCAGCACGGGGAACTCGGCCGCGCGCAGCGCGCCCAGGGCCTGATCGACCTGGGCGCTGCGCACGGGGCGCCCGGCGGCGCGGGTCTCCTCCTCGACGAAGCTCTGGACCCCCATGCTGATCCGCCACACCCCGCGCTCGCGCAGGAGCCGCAGGCGCTCGGGGGTCGCCGTGTCGGGCGAGGTCTCGACCCCGGGGGCCAGGCCGTCGAGGGGGCCGCCCGCGACCTCGCTCGCGAGGTCGAGCAGGCGCGCGAGCTGGTCGACCTCGAGCGCGGTCGGCGTGCCGCCGCCCACGGCGAGCCTCACGAAGCGCGCGTCGCCCAGGGCGCGCCGCGCCGCCCGCGCCTGGCGGGTGAGTGTGTCGAGGTAGGCGTCGACCTGGGAGCGCTCGGAGCGGGAGGTCGTGAACAGGTTGCAGAAGCCGCAGCGGTAGCCGCAGAACGGGACGTGCAGGTAGAGGAACAGCGCCGAGCGGTCCTCTGCGGCCCACACGTCATCGAGCGCGGTCGGAGCCAGCGGACCGTAGGCGGTCTTGTGCGGGTAGGCGTAGAGGTAGCCCTGGTAAGGGGAGCCGGTCAGGCGCTCGGCGAGGCTCAGCGCGGGCACGGGTCGGCCTCGGCCTCGAGCAGGAACTCGGCGTAGGGGACCGTGGTGACCACGGGGTGGTTGTGGCGGTGCCCCCACAGCCCGTCTTCTCCGTAGGCCGTGCCGTGGTCCGAGCACACCACGCAGAACGCGCCGCCGCGCGCGGCGAGGGCCTCGAACAGCGGGGGCAGCGCCGCGTCGAGCGCGATCAACGCGGCCTCGTGGGAGGCGAGCGAGTCCTCCTCGGCGCCGGCGAGGAACAGCCGGTTGGGCTGGTGCACGGCGGAGAAGTTGACGAACAAGAAGGCGCGCTGGTCGGCGGGGACGGCGCGCAGGCGCTCGCAGGCCAGGGCGACCTGCCGCCGCGGGGAGTCGGGGTGGGTCACGCCGAGCTCCGGCGCCCAGTGGGCCTCGGCGAAGGGCGCGGGGAGCACCCGCCCCAGCGGGCTCGCGGGGTTGAAGAACCCCACCCCGCCCACGCAGATCGTGCGGTAGCCCCGGGCCGCGAGCCCCTCGACCACCGTCGGCGCGTCGACCACGCAGGTCGTGTCGACGGTCGACTCGCTGCCGCCGAAGCGCACGGCGAGCCGGCGCGGGTGCGGGCCGCGTCCGGGGGGGGTGGGCCAGAACCCGGCGAAGAACGCCTGGTGCGCGGGGAAGGTGAAGTTGCCCGGCGAGTGCCGGGCCTCCCAGCCGCTCGGGAGCAGGCGCGCGAGGGTCGGGGTCTTGCCCGCCGCGAGCGCCGCCTGGGCCACGTCGCAGCGCAGGGCGTCGACGACGAGGAACGCCAGGTCGCGGCGGCCGACGACCGCGTTCATGTCGAGGCTGGGGGCTGCGGGCCGGGTGCGGATCACCCCGGAAGCCTACGGCTCAGGGTGCCGGGAGTCCATGCGCAGGTCGCGCGCTCAGCGCCGGGGGCGCGCGTCGGCCCAGGTGCTCCCCGGGAAGCGTCGCTGGCGCAGATCGACCGCGCTCTGAATCGCCGCGATCGTGGCCCGGGCGCCCGGGACCGCGTCGGCCTCGCGCAGCCCGGGGAGCGCGGGCTCCTCGATCAGGAGCAGGGCGTGGTAGGCCGTGGCGCTGCGCGGGACGCGCACCGCCAGCTCGGGCGGCACCCGGTCGAGGGCGCTCGCGCGCTCGCCGAGCCGCGCGATCAGCGCCTCGATCAGGTCGGCGTCGCGCACTGCGTCTTGCTCGTCGGGCTCCAGCCAGCCTCCCTGGGTCACGCGCGCGCGCAGGGGGGCGAGCCAGGAGGCGATCGCCGCCACGGCCAGCCCGCGGGTCTGCGGGTCCGCGCTCGCGCTCAGCTCGAGCAGCTGCGGGGGCTCCGCGCGCTCCACCGCGGCGTAGGCCGCGTCGATCAGGACCTCGAAGTAGGCGCCGCGGGGACCCACCGAGGCCTGGACGTCGCGGAGCAGCGCGAGGTCGCTGGGCTCCACGCGCGCGGCGAGCGCCCGGGCCTGCGCGCTGAGCGCCGGTGTGGCCTCGGGGGAGGCCAGCACGTCGCAGGCGAAGCGCAGCAGGGGGCGGGCTTGCCCGGGCAGGGGGCCCCCGTGCTCGAGCAGCTCGCGCGCCTGCTCGACGTCGGCGCGCGCGAGCTGCGCGAGGACTTGACCCGCGAGGTCGTCTTGCGCCCTGGCGCGCAGCGCGAGGGCGCAGAGCAACACGGACCCGAGGGTCCCCCACACCGTCCAACGCTTCATGGGTCGAGCAGCGCCCCCTCGCGCTTGGCGCGGGCGCGCAGCTCGGGGTCGAGGGTCGCGCCGCGCAGGTCGAGGCGAAACAGCGAGCCGCTGAAGCTCGCCCCGCGCAGGTCGGCCTCGCGAAAGCTGGCCAGGGGCAGGTCGGGCTGGGTCGCCCAGGCGTCGTCGGTGGTGCCCTCGGCGTAGTAGCCGCTGCGGGTCCCTTCGCTGGCGGGCTCCCCGAGGAGCAGCCCCTCGCGGGTCGAGCCGAGCTCGAAGCGGACCTCCTCGAACACCGCGTCGCGCAGGTCGCAGCGGCTGAAGTCGGCGCCGTTGGCCAGGCAGCGGCAGAAGCGGGCCTTGGGCAGCGGGACCCCCGCGAAGTCCGCGCCGCTCAAGTCGCAGACCAACCACTCGCCCTCCGCCGCGCCGGCCAGGCCGAGGTGCACGCCGGCCAGGCCGCAGCGCACGAAGACCGTGCGCTCGAGGCGCGCGCCGCCGAGGTCGGCCGCGCTCAGGTCCAGGTACTCGAAGCGCCCGTGGCTGACCCTCGCTCCGGAGAAGGTCGCCCCGTCGAGCCTCCCGCGATCGAAGGTGCAGCCCGCGAGCTGGGCGCCGCGGAAGGTCGCGCGCGAGAGGTCGCAGTCTTCGAAGCGCGTGTCCTGCAGCCGGCTCTCGCTCCAGTCGGAGCCGGGGAGGTCGCAGCTCTCGCAGCGCAGCCCGCGGCTCTGGCTGCGCGGGAAGCTGGCGTCCGCCAGCGCGCAGCCTCGCCACCACGAGGCGTCGGCCACCAGCTCGGCGCCGCGCGCTCCGTCGAGGCAGCACTGGGACCAGGAGCTCCCGCGCAGGTCGGCGCCGGTCAGGTCGGCGCCCGCGAGGTTCGCGTTCTCGAAGCGCGAGCCCGAGAGGTCGGCCGACGCCGCCGCCACGCCGCGCAAGATCGCGCCCTGGACGAGGAGCTGGCGGCGCCCGAAGGGCAGCGCCTGCCCGCAGGCGTGCAGGATCGTGGCCATCGCGCCGTCGGCGTGGACCGGCGGGTTGGGCTCGCTGAGCCAGCGGGTGAGCGTGCGCAGCAGCTCGGGCCCGGCCAGGTCGGGGAAGAAGGGGACCCAGTCGGGGCGGAGCGGCGGGGGCTCCTCGCCCTGGGTCAGCCAGCGCACGCACTCCCCGGCCTGGACGAAGCTCGCCAGCCCCGGCAGGAGCAGGGTCCCGAGCTCGGCCTCGAACTCCGTGGGCGTGGGCGCGTCTTCCCGGACCATGTGCTCGGCCACCTCGCGCGGGGTCTGCAGGAGCAGGCTCAGCTCCTCCGCCGCCTCGCGCTCGAGCTCGAGGGGAAAGCGCCCGAGCTCGCGCCGGGTGAGCGCGGTCCCGCTCAGGTCGCGCAGCACGTCGAGGGTCGTGGGGCAGAGGGCGTCGAGCACGTTGGCGTAGACCTTGGCCAGGGTCGGGGGCTCGCCCGGGGCGAGCGCGCACACCGCCTCGATCAGCAGGCGCGCGCTCCAGGGCCTGCGCAGGGGCTCCTCGATCCCGGGCAGGGCCGCGAGGCGGCCGAGGACCGCCGCCCGCTGCTCGCGGTAGGCCTCGCTCCCGAGGAGCTCGATCAGGTCGTCTTGGCCCCAGGGCGCGAGGGTCACCTGCACGCGCGCGCGGCCGGCTGGAGGGACGCGCTCCTCCACGAGACGCAGGAGCGTGGGCGCGGGGGTCTCCCTCGCCTGGCTGACCCCGACCAGCACGGGCGCTCGCGCCCAGCCCGCGGGCAGCGCCTGCTGGGCGAAGCCGTCGAGGCCCGCGGCGTCGAGCGGCGTGACCGAGAGGTCGACCAGGAGCAGCGCGCGGGGTGGGGGCTCGGGCGGCAGCGGCTCCGCCGAGGGGAAGCTGACCACCTGCCACCCCGCCTCGAGGCAGCGCGCGGCCAGGTAGCCCAGCGCGGTCGTGATCCCCGAGCCGCGCCGGCCCACCACGAGGAACACGGGCGGCTCGCCCTCGCCGAGGCAGGCCTCCTGGAAGCGATCCCAGAGGGGCAGCGGGTCCACGACCTCCGCGTCGGTGTAGCGCGGGCGCACCAGCCCCGAGGCGCACGAATCCAGCGAAGTCGACACGGTGGGTCCTCCAGGGCCCCGGCCCACCCCTAGCCTACCCGAGAGGCCGCGGCCGGCCCAGGAACAGGAACCAACGCGAGAGCCCGCGCCGAGGAGGCGCGGGCTCCGCTGCAGCGCTCCGCGGCGCGACCTAGAACTTGCGGGTCTTGCCTTCGCCGGCGCCCGCGCCGACGGGCTCGCCGGGGAGCTCGTCTCCCGCCTTCAGCCGGCGGATCGAGAAGCCCTGCTTCTCGAGCAGCTTCAGCACGCCTTCGTCCCCGGGGTAGTGCGCCGTGCCCACCGCGAAGTAGTGGCACTTGTCGGGGTTCTCGGTCATGTGCTGGGTCATGCGCTCCGCCATGCGGTGGTTGCGCTCGACCAGGAGCTTCTGCTCGACCTTCTCGTTGAGGGCCTTGGTCTTCTCGTCGAGCTCTTCCTCGCCGCCCTCGCCCTGCGACTCGTTCATGATCGCGAGCAGCGCGTCCATGTCACCGCCGACGTAGGCCTCGATCATGCGCTCGGTCATGCTCTTCCCGTCGTCGGTCTTGTTGAGCATCATGTCCGCCGACTGGTCGAGGAACATGATCTGCTCCTCCTGGCTGAGCTGGGTGAACACGCCGACCTGCTCCTCGACGACCTCCACGCCGCCGACTTCCTTGCCCGCCTTCTTGCAGCGGTTGAAGAGCGCCATGTCGAGGGGCTCCTTGCCCGCGAGCATCTCCTTGAGGAAGTCCATGGACTGCAGCTGCATGGCCAGGGCCCAGGGCTGCAGCCGATCGAGCATGGCCATCGGCATGCCGTACTTCTTGAGGACCTTGCTGACCTTCTCCTTGGTCTCCTCGGGGAGGATCTTGCTCAGGCCCGGCTGGCCGGCGGGGATCATCATGACCTTCTGCTGGGCCATCATGTTGCCGGGGCTCATGTCGAGCTCGGCGTAGAAGGCGTCGCAGCGGTCCAGCGCCTTCTCGACGACGTCGGGCAGGGCGAGCACGCGGTCGTCCGGCACGTGCATGGTCCCGAAGAGGAAGTTCGGGGCCGAACCCTCCTTCTCGACCACCCACAGGAAGGGCTTCTCGGTGGGGTCGGGGCCAGCGTCCGCGGGCAGGGCAAACAGCGCCACGAGCGCTGCGACGATCCATTGAGTCATTTTCACGGGATACCTCCACCGTGTTCGTGCGGGAGTATACGGCGAGAGGGAGCCCTGCGTGAGATGGTTTTCCGCTTCGGCGCCTCCTCGAGGCCTGCGCGGAGGGTGCCTAAGCGCCCGGAACAAAAGGAATACGACCGCTCAAGCTGCCACCCCCGCGGGCCGATAGGGCAAGCAGAGGAGCGACTCATGGACAAGCTCGTGGTTGAAGGTGGCGCCACCCTTTCGGGCTCGGTCCAGATCTCGGGGGCCAAGAACGCGGTCTTGCCGATCCTGGCGGCGACCCTGCTCGCCGACCGGCAGTGCGTGATCAGCAACGTGCCGAACCTCAAGGACGTGCGCACGCTGATCGAGATCCTGCGCGAGGTCGGCCTCGAGGCGGAGTTCCGCTCGCCCGGCACCCTCGTGACCAAGGTCGTCGACGAGTCGAACTGCACCGCGCGCTACGAGCTCGTGAGCACCATGCGCGCCTCGATCTACCTGCTCGCGCCCCTGCTCGCCAAGCGCGGCTACGCCAAGGTCTCGCTGCCGGGCGGCTGCGTGTTCGGCCTGCGGCCGGTCGACCTGCACGTGAAGGGCCTCGAGGCCCTCGGGGCCGAGATCACCCTCGAGCACGGCTACATCGTCGCCCGCGCGCCCAAGGGGCGCCTCCAGGGCGGCTACGTCTACCTCGCGGGCCCCATGGGCTCGAGCGTCGGCGCCACCGCCAACACGCTCATGGCCGCCTGCCTCGCCGACGGCAAGACCGTGATCGAGGGGGCCGCCTGCGAGCCCGAGATCACCGACCTCGCGCTCTTCCTCAACCGCATGGGCGCCACGATCGAGGGGATCGGGACCCCGACGCTCAAGATCACCGGCGTCCCCAGCCTGCGCGGCGGCGCGACCCGCGTCTGCCCCGACCGGATCGAGGCCGGGACCTACATGGCCATGGCCGCCATGACCGGCGGAGACATTCGCCTGCACGACGTGCGCCCCGACCACATGGGCGCGCAGATCGACGTGTTCCGCGCCATGGGCGTCACCGTCGAGGACGAAGGCCAGGGCGTGCTGCGCGTCGCGCGCAGCGGTCCGCTCACGCCGACCCGGATCTCGATGCTCCCCTACCCCTGCTTCCCCACGGACATGCAGGCCCAGCTCGTGAGCTTGCTCAGCGTGACCCCCGGCATGTCGGTCGTGACCGAGCGGATCTACCCCGAGCGCTTCATGCACTGCGCCGAGCTCAGCCGCATGGGCGCCCAGATCCACCGCGAGGGCCCGAGCGCGATCATCTGCGGCGTCGAGCAGCTCTCGGGCGCGGAGGTCATGGCCAGCGACCTGCGCGCCGGGGCCGCCCTCGTCGCCGCCGGGCTCGTCGCCAAGGGCACGACCACCGTGCACCGCGTGTATCACATCGACCGCGGCTACGAGAACTTCGAAGAGAAGCTCACGGGCCTCGGGGCCACGATCTTCCGCGTCAGCAGCACGCCCTCCGAGTCGATCAAGCGCGCGGCCTGACGCGACCGCGCCCGGGCTTCAGCCGCGGGCAGCGCGCAGCGCGCGGTTGATCCGCGCGACGACGCCGGGGCCCTGGAACACGAGCCCCGTGTAGAGCTGCACCGCGGCGCAGCCCAGCTCGAGCAGCTCGCGCGCGCGCTCGGGACCGTCCACACCGCCGACCCCGACCACCGGCACCCGGCCGTCCACGACCTCGAGCACGTGCGCGATCTTGGCCTTGGCCAGCGGAAACAGCGGCCGCCCGGAGAGCCCGCCGCTGGGGAAGGGGCCTGCGCCCTCGAGGGGCCGGGTCAGGGTGGTGTTGGTCGCCACGACCCCCGCGGCGCCCTCGGCCAGCGCGCGCTCCACGCTCCCGGTCAAGGGCTCGAGGTCGAGGTCCGGGGCGAGCTTCACGAACACCGGGAGCTCGGGCGCCGCCTCGCGCGTCGCGCCCACGATCTTCGCCAGGGCGTCCCCGGCCTGCAGGGCGCGCAGCCCTGGGGTGTTGGGCGAGCTGACGTTGACCACCAGGTAGTCGACGAGCTCGCGCACCGCGAGCGCGACCTTGCGGTAGTCCTCGGCCGCCTCGTCGTCGGGGGTGTCCTTGTTCTTGCCGAGGTTGGCCCCGACCGGGATCTGGGGCCAGCGCCCCGCGGCGCGCAGCGCGCGCAGCCGCCCCGCGATCGCCTCGGCGCCGTCGTTGGGGAAGCCCATGGCGTTGATGATCGCGCCTTGCTTGGGGAAGCGGTGCACCCGCGGGCGAGGGTTCCCGGCCTGGGGGCGCGGCGTGATCGTGCCGACCTCGACGAAGCCGAAGCCGAGCCGCTCCCAGAGCGGGAGCGCCACGGCGTTCTTGTCGAGGCCCGCGGCGAGGCCCACCGGACCCGCGCAGGTGAGGGGGCCGAGCTGGGTCGGCAGGCCCGGGGGGTGGCGTCCGGCCACGGCGCACGCGAGGCGCGAGAAGCGCGCGGCCTGGCTCAGGGTGAGCTCGTGCGCCCGCTCCGCGTCGAGGCGGAACAGCAGCGGGCGCGCGCAGCGATAGAGCACGTTGAGCAGCGGGGTCCCCCCTCCCGAGGCGGGATCTTACCCAAGCCCGGCGCGAATCCTCGGGGGCCGGGGAATCGGCGGGCCCCGAGAATCGTTGGGCTCGGGAGTAGCGAGCCCCGAGCCCCAGCCTATGATCCCCGCGGAGGACGTCCCCATGACCCCGACCCCGAGCCTGTTGAGCCAGGACGACCCTCAGGCCGTGCGCGACGTGCTGCGCGACTACTACGGCAAGCACCTGCAGAGCAGCGCCGACCTCAGCCAGAAGGCGTGCTGCACCGACGACATTCAGGCGCGCTTCCGCCCGATCATGAGCGCGCTCCCCGACGAGGTCGTCGCCCGCCACTACGGCTGCGGCTGCCCGGTGCCCCTCGACGACCTCGAGGGCCTGACCGCGCTCGACCTCGGCTCGGGGGCCGGGGTCGACGTGTTCGTGCTCAGCAAGCTCGTGGGGCCGAGCGGCCACGTCCACGGGGTAGACATGACCGCGGAGCAGCTCGAGGTCGCGCGCCGCAACGCGCCGGTCGTGGCCGAGCGCTTCGGCTTCGCCCGGCCCAACGTGACCTTCCACGAGGGCTACATCGAGACCTGCGACGCGATCGCGGACGCGTCGATCGACCTCGTGATCTCCGACTGCGTGGTCAACCTCTCCCCGCGCAAGGACCTCGTGCTCGGCGCGATCCGACGCGTGCTCAAGGAGGGCGGCGAGTTCTACATCTCGGACATCGTGGCCGACCGGCGCGTCCCCGAGCGCATCGCCAACGATCCGGAAATGATCGCCGAGTGCCTCGGCGGCGCGCTCTACGAGCACGACTTCATGGACGCGATCAAGGACGCGGGCTTCCTCGACCCGCGGGTGGTCGAGCGCAAGGTGCTCCAGACCGAGGCCCTGGGGATCCCGATCGTGTTCAGCTCGGTCACGGTCCGCGCGCAGAAGTTCAGCCGGCCCCTCGACCGACGCTGCGAAGACTACGGGCAGACCGCGACCTACCTGGGGACCTTCTCCGGCTGCCCCGCGCGCTACGTCTACGACGACCACCACGTGTTCGAGCGCGGGCGCCCCACGCCCGTGTGCCGGAACACGGCGCGCATGCTCAGCGAGACCCGCCTCGCCAAGGGCTTTCAGGTGAGCGCGCCGCTCCAGCACTTCGGGCTCTTCGACTGCTCACCCCGGCCTGGCGGCGCGCTCCTCGCGGCCTCCTTCCAGCTCGCGAACCCCGCGCCGCAGGCCGCCCCTGCCAAGGCCGGGGGCTGCTGCTGACGGGGCGCGCGCCCGCCCCTGGCTGGCGCGCGGTGGGCGCTTCCCCTATCGTCCGACTGCAATGAGCGACGAACTTCGCGAAGCCGAGTTGGCGGTGCTCGAGGGCGCGCTGTCCCAGGGCCTGGTGCGCTGGAACACCGTGCGCGAAGTCGTGCTCCTGCGCGAGGACCTCGAGCCCGCTCAGCGACCCGAGACCGTGCTCTCCCTGCTGCCCTTGAGCGTGAAGGAGACCAAGGCCTTCCTCACGCTGCACGCCCAGTTCCTCACCCCGGGCCCGCCGCCGGAGTTCGTGCTCACGGGGCCCCTCGTCAAGCGGGCCGAGGAGCTCGCGTCGGTGCCCGAGGAGGAAGACCCCGAGGGCCCGCGCGGCTTCCTGCAAGCGCTCAAGCAGCGCGTGGAGAGCAGCGAGGCGCAAGCGGCCGAGAAGGCGCGCGCGAAGGCGCAAGCCAAGGCCGAGGCCGCGGCCAGGGCCAAGGCCCGGGACGAAGAGGACGCGATCGCCAAGGCGCGCGCGCAGGTCGTCGCGGAGGTGGAGGCCTACGAGGCCCAGAAGAGCGGCAAGCCCAAGCCCGAGAAGGCCGTCCCCGCGTGGGCCCGCGACGCCCTCAGCGCACACGGCGCCGACGCCTCCGACACGGGACCCGCCGAGCCCGCCCCCGCGCCCAAGAAGGCCGTCCCCGCGTGGGCGCGCGACGCCGTCAGCGCGCACGAGGCCGAGACCGAGTCCAAGGCCGAGACCGAGGCCGAGGCCGAGACCGAGACCGAGACCGAGACCGAGACCGAGGCCGAGACCGAGGCCGAGCCCGAGCCCGAGACCGAGACCGAGACCGAGACCGGGGCCGAGCCCGAACCCTCCGGTACCCAAGCCGTAGGGGCGGCGCTTGCCTCCGCCCGCCGTCACGCTCCCCCGCGTCGCCCTC
>JAGQRJ010000474.1 GCA_020425635.1 Planctomycetota bacterium
CGTCGAGCCGAGCGCGCCGACGACGCCGGCCGTCGCCCAGCCCGACGGCCTCGTCGGTGAGCCGCTGCAGCCCGCGAACGCGGACGAACCCTTCGCCGAGGTCGGCGCAGGCCAAAACGGCGGCGGCGCAGCCGGCGCCCTCGGCGGCGGAAGCCCCCAGCCCCAGCCAGGCTTCCTCGGCTGCAGCCTCGGGGCTTCGCAGCCCTCGGCCGGCTGGCCCGCGCTGCTCCTGCTCCTCGCGCTCGGCGCGGTGCCGGTCCTCCGCCGCTGGGCCTGAGCCCGACGAGCTCCGCCTACTTCTTCTTGCTCGCGGCGAGGCTGCTCGAGACCAGCTCCCAGGACTCGTCCCGGGTCTCGAGCTTCACGATCCCCAGCCCGCGCACGAGCCACACCGACTCCCGCACCGGCTGATCGCCCCACTCCGCCTCGCCGTCGATCCGCAGCGCGTCGAAGGTCCCCGCGGGGACCGTGACCTTGACCGCGTGGGCGCTGAACGTGGCCGGCAGCGGCAGGAAGCCGCAGCTCGGGAAGAGCTGGTGCCCCGGCCAGGTCGCGCCGTCCTCGACCCCCACCGGGACCGTCCAGCGAGCGGCGAAGAGTTCGCCCCAGGGGTCGATCCCGAGCTTGAGCTCGGCGGCGTCACGCTCGACGAGCAGCCCGCCCTGGGCCTCGCCCTCGCGGGTCAGGACCACCGCCCCCTCCACGTCCCGCGACTCGACGCCCTCGCCGAAGAAGCTGGCCGCCCCGGGCCCCGCCCGCCCCACGCGCACGACCACGTCGGCGCTGGTGACCGCCGCCCCGCTCATGCGAAAGGTCCAGGTCGCGCCGTCGGGGGTCGGCAGCAGCTCCGCGAGGGGCGGGTCGCCGGCCGCGCAGCGCGTCGCGAGGACGACCCCGAACACCGCGACCCCGACCCCCAGCTTGCCTGCATGCCTCATGACGCCCTCGCTTTCTGCGGTCAGGGTGCCAGCGCCCACGCCCGACAGCGAGCCAATCCCCTGCAACGTCGCGCCGGGAGGAGTTGCAACTTCGTTGCTCGACGAAGACGGCGCCGCCGCTCAGGGCGCGGGGGCGCCCTGCAGCGACCAGCCGCCGAGGGCGTCGATCAAGGCCTGCCCCGCGGGGTCGGGCCTGCGCCGCGCGGCGAGCTCGGCGAGCCGCGCGTGGAGCTCCGCAGGGACCTCGCCGCCGAGGGCGACGCAGCCGGGGTCGAGCTCGTCGAGGAACGCGCGCGCGCTGCGCAGCACGCTCGGCGGGCGCCCGCCCCCCTGCACGTGGACCCCGATCACGGCGGCCCCCGCCTCGCGCAGGCGCTCGACCGCGTCTTGCCAGCGGACCTGGGTGTAGGGCGGGTTCTCGGGCAGGTGGCAGGGCACGTCCGTGAGCACGAGCACGACCCGGGTCGCGCCCGGCCGCCAGTCGAGCTCGCAGGCCTGCTGCAGCGCGACCTCGAAGGCGTCGGGCACGTCGATCCCCTCGACGGGGTCGGCGAGGACCTCGGCCACGAAGCCCGCCAGGCTCGCGGCGTCGCCCCAGCTCGGCTGCAGCGAGGTCACGAAGCGCGGGCGGAGGTGCGCCTGGGGGTGGTCGCCGACCGCGATCCCGCGCACCCGCGCCTGGGGCCCGAGGGGCGCGAGCAGGCCCGCGAGGTGCTCTTGGAGCAGGGCGTGGCTGCGCCCGCCGCCCGCGGTGGCGCGGAACAGGAGCGCCGCGTCGAGTTCGACGGCCTGCCCGCAGCTCGACCAGTCGAAGCCCTGGGCCGCGTCGCGCGCCGCGCGCTCGGCGTCGCTCGCCGCGCGCAGGGCGAGGGGCGCGCCGTCGACCTCCGCCGCCCAG
>JAGQRJ010000475.1 GCA_020425635.1 Planctomycetota bacterium
CGGGCGCGGGGTCGGCGGCCACGACCGGCCGCACCAGGGCGCCGGTGCCGGGGCGAATCGAGAGGGTCCGGCTGGGCAGGGGCACGAGCTCCCGAACGGGCTCGAGCTTGAACAGGAGCAGGATCGGCGCGGTCACCAGGCGCAGCCCCGTCGAGGCCAAGAACACGATCAGGTAGGCGGAGGCGTCCGTCCCCAGCAGCGCCAGCAGCCCGCCGCCCAGAAGCGAGCCGGCCATGATCGCGGCGGCGCTGGCGAGGTTGTACCAGGTCAGGAGGGTGACCCGCTGGGCGTGAGGGATCGTCTGGAACACGAGCAGGAAGGTCGTCAGCTCGTAGGCGGCCCACACCACGCCGCCGACCAGCTGCAGGAACAGCAGGTAGGGCAACCACCCGCTCAGCGCCCACAGCCCGGCCTGGGGCACGATCCCCGCCACGGCCAGGAGCAGCAGGCGCCGGGCGCCGGCCCTGCGCACCAGACGACCGATCAGGGGGAGCGCGACGATCCGGGCGAAGAAGGAGGTCGCCGCGATCGAGGTGAACTCGGCGTAGGAGAGGTGCAGGTGGTCGAGCATGAACGGGGTGAAGTAAGGGACCGCGAGCCACACCGCGAACTGCAGCGCGAGCATGTAGGCCAGGAGCCCGCCCGCGGGGCCCCGCAGCGTCTGCCGCAGGGGCGCGCCCGAGCGAGCGGGCGCGGCCACCTCGCGCTGGCGCCCGAGGAACCACACCGAGGCCAGCCGGGCCAGGCCCGACCCCGCGAACAGGGCCGCGAAGCCCAGGGTCGGCGCGTCGAGCTGGTCCCCGAGCTGCAACACCCCGCCCGCCACGATCAGGGCCGCGAGGGTCGCCACGTGGCAGGTCCGACTGCGGAGCGCGAAGAAGGTCGGCCGCAGGCGACCGGGGACGAGCACGTCCATCCACGCGTTCCAGGCCGTGCCCGCGGCGAAGCCGCCCGCCCAGTAGAGGGTCATGACCACGAACAAGAGCGGGGTGGAGGCCCAGCCCGAGACCGCCATGCCCACGAGGGGGGCGAAAGCCAGGGCCTGCAGCGCAGCGCACGCCATGACCCAGCGGCGCAGCGACCCCACCCGCGCCACGGCGCGCGGCCCGATCAACTGCAGGACCGCCCCCGCCAGGAGCGGCACCGTCGAGAGCAAGCCGGCCACGACCTCGCCCGTGCCCACCGCCAGCGCGAACGCGCTCACGTAGCTCTCGCCGAGCCCGATCATCACGCTCGCCCCCACACCGTCGGCGACGCTCGCGTTCAGGTCCTTGCGGACGCGAGACTCGGCGGGGGTGCTGGGGGCTGAGGGCATGCGGCGTCGACCCCTATGGCCTGGGTCCGGGCAGGACCCGCAGCAGGACCCCGAGCGCCAGGCAGCCCAGCGCGAAGCACAGCAGCCCCCAGCGCAGCCCGCGGGTGCGGTAGCGGAAGACCACACGCGAGCGCCCCGCCGGGACGTCGGCGGCGACGAAGAGCTCCCGCGCGGGCCGCAGCTCGAGCGGGCGGACCTCCCCGTCGACGCTGAGGGTCGCCGTCCAGGCGGGGTCGTAGCCCTCGGAGAGGAACACGGTGGCGGGGCGCTGCCCCGGGACCTCGAGGGCGGCCTCGATCTGGGTCGCGCCGTAGCGCTCGACCGTGACCTCGCCCGGATCCAGCTGCAGCCGGGCAGACGCCGGGAGCCGGGCGAGGCCCTCGGGGGTCAGCACCGCGCCCACGCAGGCGTCCTCGCACAGGCTCCGGGCGTCGAGGAGCTGGGGCGGGGGGCGACGGATCGAGGCCAGGTAGCGGTCGACGCGCTTGTTGCGTCCGGGGCTGTAGTCGAGGAGCGCGGGGACCCCGTAGAGCCCGGGGAGGTTCTCGCGCAGCACCTCGCGGTGCCCGGCGCGGACCTCGCGCACGGTGAGCGCCCCCGCCCGGGGGTTGGTCAGGCGCA
>JAGQRJ010000476.1 GCA_020425635.1 Planctomycetota bacterium
GGCGGCGCCGCGGAGAAGGCGCAGAACTCGGGGTCGTCGCGGAAGGGATCCCGCAGCCCCCGCACCAGCCGCTCGAGGGGCCCGTCGTCGCCGGCCTCGGCCGCGCGGATCGCCTGCTCGGCGAGGTAGTTGCGCAGCACCCGGGAGGGGTTGGCGGCGCGCATGAGCGCGCGCCGCTCCCGGGCGCCCTCCTCCGAGGTGCGGCCCTCGCGCGCCGCCCGCTGCCAGTAGCTCGCCAGCCAGGCCTCGAGGTGCTCAGGGTGACCAGGGACCTCGGCGCTCAAGCTGCCGGGGTCGTCCGGGGTCGCCTCCCCCAGCGCGCGGAAGACGCGGGTGTAGTCCGCGCCCTCGGCCTGCAGCAGGTCGAACAGCTCGCCCAGGAGCGCGTCCTCGGCCTCGAGCGGATCGCGCAGCCCGAGCTTCTGACGCATGAGCTCGAGGTAGGTCCTCAGGTAGACGCGCCCGTACTCCTCGAGCCCGGCGTGGGCCTGGTCGAGGGACAGCGCGACCGCCTCCGCCGGGTCGGGGCGCCCGTCGGGCAGACGGCGCAGGGCCTGGGCGAGTCGGCCCAGGTTCCACAGCCCGACCTCGGGTTGGCGCTGGTAGGCGTAGCGCGCGGTGGGGTCGGAGTGGTTGCACACGTGGGCGGCGTCGAAGGCGTCGAGGAAGCCGTAGGGGCCGTAGTCGAGGGTCAGCCCGAGGATCGACATGTTGTCGGTGTTGAGCACGCCATGGCAGAACCCGACGGCCTGCCAGCGCGCGACGAGCTCGGCGGTGCGGCGGGTGACCTCGGCCAGGAAGGCCTGGGTGCGCCCGGGTCCGGCCGGCTCCCGGGCCAGCTCGGGGAAGTGCCAGCCCAGCACGCGCTCGAGGAGCGCGGGCAGGTGCTCGCGCTCGGCGTGGGCCGCGTATTCGAAGGTCCCGAAGCGCACATGGCTCGAGGCCACGCGCAGCAGGGCCGCCCCCGTCTCGGGCTGCTCGCGGTAGACCGGCGTGCGCGAGCGCACGAGGGCCAGGGCCCGGGTGGTGGGGATCCCGAGGCCCGCCAACGCGATCCCGGCCAGATACTCCCGGATCGTCGAGCGCAGCACCGCCCGCCCGTCGCCGCCGCGCGAATACTGGGTGGGCCCGGCGCCCTTGAGCTGCAGGTCCCACACCCGACCTGCGACCTCGACCTGGCCGAGGAGGATCGCGCGTCCGTCGCCGAGCCGGGGGACGTAGTAGCCGAATTGGTGTCCGGCATACGCCTGGGCGAGCGGGTCCATGCCCTCGAGCAGGCGCGCGCCGCCGACGACCTCGGTCAGGAGCTCGCGGTCGAGGGCTGCGGCCTCCAGGCCCAGGATCGCCGCGACCTCCTCGTCGACGTGCACGAGCTCGGGCGCGGCCAGGGCGCGAGGCTGCACCCGCGCGTAGAGGGCGTCGGGGAGCGACGCGTAGGGGTTGACGAAGCGCAGCCCCTCGAGGGCACCCGGTGTGGCCATGCCCTATCTTCGACGCCGCGCTCGCGGGGTCAACCGATACGACGCCTTTGGAGGCTACACTCGGCGCGTGAGCCAGCCCCCCGAGACCCCCGGCGAACCGAGGCAGCTGCGGCGGCCCTCCTGGGTCGACGGTGTGTCGCCGCTGCGCTTCCTCGAGCTGTTCGAGAAGTATCGCCGGCTCGTGGTGCACCACGAGACCGAGCTCCCCTTCGACCCCAGCCGGCGGGGCGCGAGCCCCTACACGATCGAGGGGCTCGCGTTTCAGACCGGGTGGGGCCTGGACCTCAGCCTGCGGGTCTTCATTCCGGTGTGCGCGGCGCTGTTCGCCTTCAGCTTCTACTGGGACTTCGACGCGGGGCTGATCCGCTCGTGCTCGGTGGCGGGCATGATCGGCTTCGGCACCAACTGGGTCGCGATCAAAATGCTGTTCTGGCCGCGGACGCCGCGCCCGGTCTTCGGCCAGGGGCTGATCCCGTCGCAGCGCGACCAGCTGATCCAGAAGGTCGCCGACGAGGTGCTCAAGAACCTGATCAACGAGGAGCTGATCGAGCAGAAGATCGTCGAGTCGCAGGTCGTCAAGCGCTTCACCGACGGCTTGATCGAGAAGCTGCGGTTCATCGTCGGACAAGACGCGTTTCGCGAAGACCTCGAGGCCATGATCCTGACCTACGTGGGCGAGCTGACCTCGGACGCGAGCTTCCGCGAGCGGGCCGCGCGCCGGGCCGAGCGCTCGCTGGAGGAGTTCGGGGGCACGGCCTTCAAGGCGTGGGTGGTGAAGAAGCTCAAGCGCACCTGGCAGGCGCCCCTGCTCGAGCTGATCAACCGCGAGGTCGAGGAGCTCCCCGAGACCGTGCGCAGCGCCTTGAGCGAGGTCGACGGCGTGCTCGAGCGCCTGCCCGTGGCCCTCGAGAGCCGCCAGGAGGCGATCGACCGCGTGCTGAGCACCATGCTCATGGGCCTCGTGCGCGAGGTCGACGTGCGCGCGATCGTGCTCGAGCAGCTGAGCACGGTGACCGCGGAGGAGCTCGAGACGGGCTTCCGCGAGTTCTCCGACGACAAGCTCTCGTTCATTACGCTGCTCGGCGGCCTGCTCGGGCTCGTCGGCGGCACGGTGATCGTGTGGCCCTTGCAGTCGCTGATCGTGCTCGCGCTCCTCGCGCTGCTCATGGCCCTCGTCGACCTCGCGGTCTACCCGCTGGTCAAGAGCCGCTACGAGCAGGCACCCCTCGTGCCTCCCCATGCGCCTCGGCCCGTCGGCCCCGCGGCTGCCGGGGAGCCGGCGCGCGAGCCCGAACCCGACCTGCCCTGAGGCGTCTCGAGAGGGCCGAACCAACGCGCGAGCGCGGCGCCCGCGAGGACGCCGCGCTCGGAGCGCCTCAGGGAGCCGCGATCCGCCGGGCTAGCCGAGGGCGCGCCAGGTCTGCGGGCCGACGACCCCGTCCACGGCCAGGCCGCGCGAGGACTGGAAGCGGCGCACGGCGGCGAGGGTGCCGTTGCCGAAGATCCCGTCGCTGGGCACTGGGTTGAAGCCCTTGGCGCGCAGCGCGTTTTGCAGGCGGACCACGTCGTTGCCGCGGGCGCCGAGGCGCAAGGTCGGGCCGCTCATGGGCTGCGCCGGCGAGGCGGGCGGCGGGGGGGCGGGGGCCGCTCCCCCCTGGCCCAGGGCGCCCCAGGTCGCTGGACCGACGACGCCGTCGACGGCCAGGCGGCGGGAGGACTGGAAGCGGCGCACGGCGGCGAGGGTTCCGTTGCCGAAGATCCCGTCGCTGGGGCCGGGGTCGAAGCCGCGGGCGCGGAGCAGGTTCTG
>JAGQRJ010000477.1 GCA_020425635.1 Planctomycetota bacterium
AAGTCGCTCGGGTCGCTGGCGCTCCCGCTGACCTCCACGATCGAGCGCACCTCGGCCCCCTCGGCGGGGAGGTCGAGTTGCGCCAGCGGCAGGTCGCCGAAGGGGTGCTCGACGGGCTCCGAGACCGCGGCCCCCGTCGCCACGGTCACCGCGTGCACGCCCGGGGCGAGGGCGGGCACGGTGGCCAGGATCGTGGTTTGGCCCGGCTGGGGCCCGGCGAGGACCGTGGTCACGGCCGCCACCTGGCCGCCGATCGTGACCGTGGCGTCGCCCACGGTCTGGGGGAACTCCAGCCCCACGATCGCGACCTCGGCCCCGACCACGCCGACCGCGGGCTCGAACTCGAGGATCGCCGGGATCCCGCTGACCCCGAACACGCGGGGGTTGGTGCGCAGCCCGCGGGCGGTGACGAAGACCACACCCCGGCGCGCCGAGGCGGGCACGGTGACCGTGAGCTGGCTGCCGGCGGCGTCCACGGCCTCGGCAGGCACGGTCACTCGCGCGCCGCCGAGCCCGCTGAAGCTGACCAGGTTGTTGGCGGCGACGGGGTCGAAGGCGCTGCCCACCAGGGTCACGCTCGCCCCCGGGGTCTGACTCAGCGGGCTGACCCCGCTGAGGTAGGGGTTCAGCGCCCGCCGCTCGAGGATCACGTCGGTGAGCACGTCGCGGTCGTAGGCGTTGAGGTCCTGATCGCCCCAGAGCGTGGTCGCGTCCGACGCCACGGGCCCGACGTCGGCCAGGATCAACTCCGCCGCGCTGCCTGGTGGGTAGCGCACGTTGCCCAACTCGGCCAAGCGCGACTGGTCGAGGACCGTGATCCGCCCGTCGCCGTCGAGGTCGCCGAGCACCCGACCCTGGGGCACGGCGTAGCCCGACTGCTGGAAGGCGAAGCCGCGGATGTGGGAGTCGATCACGCCCGCCTGATTGAAGGCCAACTCGAGGCCCTCGAGCCCGTCCCCGGCCTCGATTCCGATCGTGGCGCTGGCGCCGCTGGCGAGGCCCACGCCCTCGCTGCCGTCACCGTTTCTCATGCTCCCGTAGTGGAACTGGACCTCGTTGGTGCCCTCGAACAGAAGCACCTGGAAGCTCAGGCGCGCCGCAGGGTCAGCCTTGAAGGCCACCTCCTGCCACTGGATCGTGAGCACGCGGTTGGGAGCGCTGCCGTAGCGCTCGAACAGCAGCTTGGCGTCGGGGTTGGGCCTGAGGTCGAGGTCGTCCCAGAACGGGGCCAGGAGCGTGTTGGGGGGGAAGTCCGAGGGGATCGGCTCGTTGAGCGGGGCGATCGCGGTGCCGAAGGTCAGGTAGCCGTTGGTGGCGACGGTGACCTGGGAGTAGGTCTGGCCGTAGAAGGTGAAGTCGAAGCCGATCAGGATCGGGACGCCGCCCTCGTCGCGGTTCTCGACGGGCAGGGCCACGGCGCTCTGGGAGCCGCTGAGGTCGCGGAAGGCGTTGGGCAACGACTCCACGGTCGGAGTCTGGGCCTGGGCCCAGGAGCCGAGCGCCAGGAGCAGGAACGAGCCGGCGAGCTTGGGGGTGCTCACTTGACACCTCCTGCCCGCTGGCGCAGGGCGTCGTCGATCCGGGTTCGCAGCGCCCGCAGGCCCGACTCAGCCCGTTCGCGGGTGGCCGCCAACTGCTGGGCGCCCGCCGCCTGCTGCTCGGCGCTGAGGGCGCCGTCGAAGCGCGGCACGCCCTCGGCTGCAGGCGGGAGCGCGTGCAGCCGCTCGCCGAGCCAGGCCAGCTCGGGGGCCTGCCAGCGCTCTAGGTCGGCGCAGGAGGCCTCGAGGGCCTGCTGGCCCAGCTGAGCCAGGCCCAGGCCGTAGGAGGTCTCGAACACCGTGCCCCCCGCGGCCAGCCCGCGGCCGACGCGCAGCACGACCAGCGGCCAGCGCGCGTG
>JAGQRJ010000478.1 GCA_020425635.1 Planctomycetota bacterium
CAGAGGGCGCGCCCGCCTGCCGGGCGGTGAGGCTCGGCGGGCGGGGTCACGTGCTCAGGGGCTGCGTTGGTGTCGGGCATAGTGCGACGCGGGGGATCGCGACGGCTGGCGGAGGCAAGCTCCGCCCCTACGGCTTGGTGGCGTGAGGTTTCAGGATCGGTCTCGGTCTCGGTCTCGGTCTCGGCGTGTTTTCAGGGGGCCTCTCCGAGGCCCCCCCCCTCGCCCTCGCAAGTGAATTGCTCGGGCTCACCCCCAACGGGCCGCAGGCGCGGGGTTTTTGGGAGTCGCGGGCCTCTCGTTGGGGTGGGCGAGGGAGCGGCTAGGGCGGGTCGGGGTCGAAGAGGACGAGCTGGGCGGAGGCGCTGGCGCTGGGCTCGTCGAGGTTCGAGACCCCGATCCCCAGCAAGCGCACCGGCCGACCGCCGACCTCGGTCTGGTCGAGGAGCGCGAGGGCGGTCTCCGAGAGCGTGGTGTGCGCGCGGGTGGGCGCGCTCAGGGTGCGGCTGCGCGTGACCTGCTGGAAGTCGGCGTACTTGACCTTGAGCACCACGGTCCGCCCGCGGGCCTCGGCCAGGCGCAGGCGCTCGGCGAGGCGCTCGGCGAGGGTGTCGAGGATCGCGGCCGCCTCGGCCCGGGCGACCACGTCTTCGGCGAAGGTGTCCTCGATGCTCACCGACTTGCGCTCGCGGCCCGGCCGCACCGGGCGCTCGTCGACGCCTCGAGCGAGCTCGAGGTAGCGCGGCCCCGAGCTCCCGAACCAGCGCACGAGCTGCTCGAGGTCGTGGCGCAGGAAGTCGGCGACGCGCTCGATCCCATGCCGCGCGCAGCGCTCCGCGCCCACTCGCCCAATCCCTGGGAGCTTGCGCACCGGCAGCCCGGCGAGCAGCTCGGGCACCCGCTCGGGCGGGATCACGGTGAGCCCGTCGGGCTTGTCGAGGTCGGAGGCGACCTTCGCGAGGAACTTGTTGGGCGCGACGCCCGCCGAGGCGGTCAACGCCGTCTGCTCGCGGATCCGCGCCCGGAGGTGCGCGGCGACCCGGGTCGCCGAGGGCTCGTCGAGGTGGTTTTGGCTCACGTCGAGGTAGGCCTCGTCGAGGCTCAGGGGCTCGACGAGCTCGGTGACCTCGCGAAAGATCGCCTGGATCGTGCGCGAGGCCTCCTTGTAGCGGGGGAAGTCGGGGCGCAGGAACACCCCGTGCGGGCAGAGCCGATAGGCTTGCGCCGTGGGCATGGCCGAGCGCACGCCGAACTGGCGCGCCTCGTAGGACGCGGTGCACACGACCCCGCGGCTGTCGGGTTGGCCCCCCACGATCACGGGCTTGCCGCGCAGCTCCGGACGATCGCGCTGCTCCACCGACGCGTAAAACGCGTCCATGTCGACGTGTACGATCTTGCGGGGCGGCGGCTTCACGCGACCCGGACTATAGAACAAAACCCTGACACCTGCCGCGTGAGCAAATCTCGCCCCGCTCGTCCACCCTGAGGCAGAGGAAGGCACTGGCATGTCAGCACGCCCCGTAGGGGCCGAGCCCCCCTCGGCCCGGCCGGCGGACCCAAGACGGGGAGCGCTCCCGTGAGCCCCCTCGGCCGCGACGACCCCCGCGCGAACGAGACCTCCTGGGACACCGCCTCGCAGCTGACCCTCGAGGCGGTGGTCGAGCGAGGCTGGCTCGACCCCGACGCAGCCCGGGCCGCGCTCGACGCCTACCGCGACCAGGGCTCGGAGGTCAGCTTCGCGAGCTACCTGCTCGAGCGCGGGCTGCTCTCGGCGAGCCAGGTCGCGACGCTGGAGCAGGCCCGTCCGGGCTCGAGCCCGCGCCGCGAGATCGCGCCGGGCGCGGTGTTCTCGGGCTGTCGGATCGAGCGCAAGCTCGGCGAAGGGGGCATGGGCAGCGTCTACCTGGCCACCCGCCACGACGGGAGCCCGGTGGTCGTGAAGTTCCTCGCGGCGACCCACGCGCGCGACCCCGCGTGGCGGGCGCGCTTCCTCCGCGAAGCGACCCTCGCGCGCAAGATCGATCACCCCAACGTGGTCAAGGTGTTCGCGCTCGAGGTCGAGGGCGAGCAACCGCATATCGTCATGGAGTGCGTAAACGGCGCCGACCTCGAGGAGCGCCTGACCCACGGGCCCCTGCCCGCCCCGGAGGTCGCCCGAATCGGGCGCGACGTGGCCTTGGGCCTGGCGGCGGCCCACGCCCAGGGGGTGATCCACCGTGACGTCAAGCCAGGCAACGTGCGCCTGACCGAGGAGGGCGAGGTCAAGATCCTCGACTTCGGCCTCGCCAAAGCGGTCCAGACCGACGACGGGGTCAGCCTGGCGGGCCAAGTGCTGGGCACACCGTGGTACATGGCCCCGGAGCAGTGGGGGGACCACATGGTCGACCCGCGCACCGACGTGTTCGCGCTGGGGGCGACCCTCTACCACCTCGTGACCGGTGCGCCGCCCTTTCAGGGCAAGAAGCCGCTCACGATCTGCCGCCTCGCCGCCGCGGGCAAGTGCGCGCGGCCCTCAGCCTTGGTGCCGGGTCTGCCCCCGGCCCTCGAGCTGGCGATCCTGCGCATGCTCTCGGTAGACCGCCGCGCGCGCTACGGGAGCGCCGAGGAGTGTGCCGCCGCGCTGCAGGCCGCGCTCGACGGAGCGCCGGTTCGGGTCCCCGGCCTGACCCACCTCGGCACGGGGGAGCTCTACCCCTTGGTGCCCCCCGCGGTCCACGTGCTCGGGCGCGGCGAGGAGGCCGACGTGCCCCTCGCCGACCCCGCGGCCTCGCGGACCCACGCCCGGATCCGGCTCGGCGTCACCGGCTACCAGCTCGTCGACCTCGAGAGCACCTACGGCACCTGGGTCAACGGCGTGCGCGTCGACGACGTGCTGCTCAAGGCGGGCGACGTGATCCGCTGCGGCCAGCTCGAGCTGCGCTTCGACGACGGGGGGGTCGGCGCCACCCCGCCGCGATCCGCGTCGGCGCACCTGCGAGACCGCGGACGCCTGCAGGTCGCGACGCTGCCGGAGCCCTTCCTCGACCACCTGGTCGAGGTCGAAGACAAGCGCACCGTGATCGCGCTGCTCGAGCGACTCCCCCTGGAGTCGATCGAGGCCCGCGTCGACTCGAGCCTGAGCTTCCTCCGCGCGCGCTTCGACGACGACCTCGCGCTGCGCGCGGGCACCGCGCTGCGCGCGAAGCTGCTCGCGCGCCAGCGCGAGGCTGCGCGCCACCTGTTTCGGATCACCTTCGAGAACCTCGGCGGCGACTGCGCGGCCTGGCTGACCTGGTGGGGAGAGCACCACGCGACCTACCCCCCGCAGCTCGGCCCTCAGCGCCTGCGCCCGCGCGTCCGCCTGCGCCTCGCGGCGACGGGGGACGCGCCTCCGCGCGTGCTCGAGCTCACCGAGCGCCTGCGCACGACGATCGGACGCGGAGACGACAACGACGTGCGGCTCCCCGACCCCTCGATCTCGCGCCGTCACGCGACGATCTTGCGCCTGCACCAACGGCTCATGATCCGCGACGACGGCAGCCGCTTCGGCACCAAGCTCGGCGCGCGGCGCGTGCCGAGCGCGTTCCTCGGCGACGGCGACCGGGTGACCCTGGGCCAGGTGACCCTGGAGTGCGAGGTCGAGGACCTGGTCGCGAACCCGCCCCAGACCCCCCAGGGGCTCTACCTGGTCGACCCCAAGCTCTTCGGCGTGCTCTGCGACCTGCGCCACCCCTCGGTGGCCGCCGCGCTCTTCGCGTTCCTCCGCGTCGGCGGCCAGCTCGACTGGATCGACCGTCAGGCGGCGCGCCTGTTCGACGAGCGCGCCGCCGTGCGCACCTGCGCCGACGCGGTCCGTGCGGCCTACCTCCGCAACGCCGCGCGAGCGACCGAGCTCTTGCCGACGCTCGTCCCCGCCCTCGCCGGCGTGCCCCCCGGCGACGCCGGCGCCGCTTGGCACGACGCGCTCACCGCCGCCGCCCTCGGCCCCCAGCTCCTGCCCGTCGGCTGGTTCCAGCCCAGCGCCTGAGGGGGGGAGGCCGAGACCGACACCGACGCCGAAACCGAATCCGTCGCCGACGCCGAATCCGACGCCGTCGCCAGCTCCAACTCCAACTCCGAAACCGAATCCGAATCCGAATCCGTCGCCGACGCCGAAACCGAATCCGAATCCGTCGCCGACGCCGAAACCTCAGGCCACCAAGCCGTAGGGGCGGAGCTTGCCTCCGCCCGCCGTCGCGCTCCCCCGCGTCGCCTTCTTCCCGACACCGAATCCG
>JAGQRJ010000479.1 GCA_020425635.1 Planctomycetota bacterium
CGAGGGCCAGCAGGCCGGCGCGCTCGACGACGCGCAGCGGCGCGGCCGGGGCCTCGGCCAGGGGTTGGAACACGCGCAGCGCGGCGGCGGGGTCGCCCTTGGCCTCGAGCAGGTCGGCGCGGAACTCGGCGACCTCGAGGTCGTCGGCGTGCTCGTCTTCGTGCTCGGCCGCGTAGCGCGCGAGCCAGGCTTCGGCCTCCGCCTCGCGCTGCACGCGCTGCAGCCCGCGCGCCGTGGCGAACACCAGGCGGCGGTCGAGGCCTGCGCCGAGCAGGGCCTCCGCGCACTCGAGGGCCGGGACCAGCTCGCAGCGGCTCGCGTTGGGGAGCACCTCGGCCAGGCGGTCGCAGGCGGCCTGCCAGCGCTTGGCCGCGCTCAGCGCGCGGCAGTAGGCGAGCTGCAGCTCTATGTCGCGGGGCGCCTCGTCGGCGCACTCCTCGAGGGCTTGCACTGCGGCGCGGGCCTCGCCGTCTTCGCTGTGGAGCTGGCTGAGGAGCAGCGCCAGGTCGCGGTCGCCGTGCCCGTCGAGGCGCTGGCAGAGCTCACGCACGCGCTCGCGGTGCGCGGGGTCGCCGAGGGACGCGCGCAGCAGGCGCAGCGCCTCGTCGGAGTCGCCCCGCACCGCGAGCGCCTCGGCGAGGTCGAGGCGAGCCACCACGTCGCGGGGGTCGAGGGCGAGCCGCGCCCGGGCCGAGCGGATCCGGCCGTCGTTGGCGTGCTCGGTGATCCGGTCGAGGGCGTCTTGGGCCCCGGCCTCCGCGCCGGCGAGCTGCTGCGCGCGCTCGAGCGCGCGCACGGCGCCCTCGAGGTCGCCCGCCAGCGCGAGGGCGTTGGCCAGGCGGTGGTGCACCTGGGCTTGATCGCTCTTGGCCTCGAGCGCCTGGGCGAAGGCGCGCGCGCTGCCTTCGGGGTCGCCGCGGTCGAGGTAGGCCTCGCCGAGGGCCACGAAGTCTTCGGCCTCTCCGTGCCCGGCCTGGGCCGCGACGAGGAGCTGCTCCTCGGCCAGCGACCCTGCGCCGAGGGCGAGGTAGGCGCGCCCGAGCAGGCGCCGCGCCTGGGGGTCGGCTGCGTTGGCCGCGCCCACGCGGTGCAGCGCGCGGACCGCGAGCCAGGGACGGTCGGCGCGCAGGTAGACCTCGGCGCAGCCGCGGGCGAGGGCCAGGTCGGGCCCGCGCTGCATGAGCTGGGTCGCGAGCTCGACCGCGCTGCGATAGGGCGGCTCGAGGTGCGCCACGAGCTCGAGCAGCGCGCTCGCTGCGCCGACGGGGTTGCCGGCAGCGACCTGCTGCTGCACCTGCTTGTGCAGCGCCTCGACCCCAGCGACCTCCCGCGACGACGCCACCTGGCGCACCCGCTCGGCGGCGGCGGCGTCGCCGGCCTGCCGCAGCGAGGCGTCGAGGGCGTAGAGGTCGGTCAGCGTGCCTTCGGTGGGCGAGACGATCCGCTTGAGCGCCTCGGCGGCCTCGCGGTGGCGGCCCAGCGCGCGCAGCGCAGCGGCGTAGCCGCGCACCGCCAAGCGGTCCTGCGGGTCGGCGCGCACGGCCTGGGTGTAGACGGTCAGCGCCTGGGCGGCGTCGCCTTCGTTGAGCAAGACCGCGCCGACCGCGGCGTGGGCCTGGGCCGAGAACGGCGCGTGCGTCCTCGCGTTCTCGGCCAGGGCGCGCGCCGAGGGCAGCTGCCCAGCCTGGAGCAGGAGCCGCACGCGCGCCGCGCGGCCCTCGGCGCTGACCCGCGCGAGGAACCCGCGCTCGGGGGGGTCGTCGCCGTGCTGCGGGATCTGCACGCCCGCCGGGATCGGGTAGCCGCCGGCTGGGGAGAAGCCGCCGACCGCGGCGCCTTCGGGGCTGAAGTCGGGGCGCGCGGAGCCGCCGGGCGGCGTCGCGGCCGGGCCGCTGGGGTAGGCCTCCTGCGGGTAGGCCTCCTGCGGGTAGGCCTCCTGCGGGTAGGCCTCGCTGGAGTAGGCCTCCTCCGGGTAGCCGTCGTCGGGAGCGTAGCCTGGCTGGGCGTAGGCGGCGTCGTCGTGCGCGGGATAAGCGGCGTCTTCGGGGGCGTAGCCCATGGGCTGCCCGTAGGCAGCGCCTCCGAAGCTCGGGTCGACGGGCAGCGCGCCCGAGCCGAGCAGGTCCTGGGGCACGGGGAGCGCGCCGCCAGGGTCGCCGAACATGCCCTGGGGCACCGGGAGCGCGCCGCCAGGGTCGCCGAACATGCCCTGGGGCACCGGGAGCGCGCCGCCGGGGTCGTAGCTGCCCGACTGCGGGGCCACCTCGACCGGCACGACCTCGACCGGCACGACCTCCACCGGGGTCACCTCGACCGGGGTCACCTCGACCACGCCCGGGGTCACCTCGACCACGCCCGGGCTGACCCTGCTCTCCGAGAGCAGGTCGAGCGACCCGCTGTGCCCGCTGCCGTAGTGGTCGCCCGACGCGCTCGCGCTCGACGACTTGCTCTTGCCCTTGACCCAGCCGCGCTTGCGCGCGGTCTTCAGCAGGTGGGAGTAGATCTGCTTGGCGTGGTCTTCGTTCTCCTTGGCGAGCTCGAAGCACAGCTGCTGCGCCTGCCGCGGCTCCCCGGCCTTGAGGGCCGCGAAGACCTTGGACTTGAACGCGTCGGTCAGCAGGATCTGCCCGCGCTCGCTCACGAGAGGCGCGCAGACTCCCGAGCGGCGCGCTCGTCGGCCACGATCTTGAGGATCGGGCCGACCCCGGCCAGGCTCAGCACGTCGACCACGCAGTCGGCGGGCGAGGCGATCACGATCTGCTTCGTCGCGGTCAACTTGACCAGCGCGGCCACCCCGCTGCTCGAGAGGTAGTCCACGGCCGCGAGGTTCACCACGTAGGGCGGACTCTGGGCCACGAGCAGCTGCTCGAGCGCCTCGCCCGCGTCGCGGTCGAGCTTGCCGCTGAGGCGCGCCACGAACGTGCCGTCGACGGTCTCCGACTCCAAGGCATAACTGGTCATGGCAGGCCCCTCACTCGTATTCGATCCCGTCGAAGCTCTCGCAGAAGATTCGGTAGACCTCGTCCCACGCCTCGCGCGCGGGGGCGGCGAACTCGCGAATGCTCTCGCGCAGCGCCCGCCCGCAGGAGGCGTAGATCATGTAGGTCTCGGCCAGGAACTCGTTGAACACGAACTTCTGGTAGAGCTTGCGTGTGTTCCCGTCGACGAGGAACTCGACGCCGAGGAAGGCGTCGTGCTCGCTCAAGACCTGGTAGTGCTCGGCGAGCTCGTCCTTGAGCGCCTCGCTCATGGCGACCTCGTGGGCGTGCCCCAGCTCGTGGAGGAACAGCCCGAGGAAGGTGCGCTTCGCCCCGCGGCAGGCGAAGTCGTACATCATGACCGTGCCCTCGTGGTAGGCGCTGGCCTTCGCGGCGTCCGGGCCCCAGCCGCCGAACTGGATCCGCTGCAGCGCGGGGCGCGAGAGGTGCGCCTCGGGGAGCGCGGTCAGGATCCCGTAGACCTCGCGGTAGATCATGCCGTAGCCGCTGTAGGGCTCGGGGTCGGGCTTGCTGCGCCGACTGTTGGCCTTGCGGCAGGTGACGACCTCGACGTCGTGCTGGGCGACCAGGGCCATGAGGTTCTCGTAGGCCTCGTCGTCGCGGCCCTCCTGGATCCCCTCGGCGTCTTGCCAGCGCCGGAAGGCGCGGTAGTCGTCGCTGGTCGAGGGATACCACATGGACGACGAGCCGCCCTTCATCGTCCCGCCCATGAAGAAGCCCTGCTCGGTGCGAGTCACCCGCTGACCAAAGCGGAACTCCTGCTCGAGCTCCCAGGTCAGGCCCTTGAGCACCGGAACTTGGCTCGGCCACGCGTTGCGCAGCGCGCGCACCTGATCGGGCATTTGCAGCAAGGCGAGATCCTCTTTCTGCGACCTAGGGGCAGCCTAACAGTCCAACCGGGATCGGGCTCTGGACCCGCGGCGGCTCTCCGTTAGCATTCTGGCGTGGAAGCCCCCAGCCTGCCAGCGCAACGCGCCTCCTTCGAGCCGCCGAAGATCCCAGGCCCGCGCGGCCAGACCTGGGTGCGCGCGATCTCGCGCTTCGTGCTGTTTCGCTACTTCCGCTGCGAATACGCCGGGGTCGAGCGGATCCCCCAGGCGGGGCGGCTGGTGGTGATCTCGAACCATCCCAGCTACCTCGACCCGTTCGCGATCGGCTGGGGCTTTCGCGAGCGCTGGGTGACCTGGATGGCCTGGCAAGACGCCTTCGGCTGGCCGGTGGTGGGCGACCTGATCACGCGCATGGGCGCGTTCCCCGTCGACCCCGAGCGCCCCAAGCCCTCGACCTTCAAGCAGGCCTTCGCCGTGCTCAAGGCCGAGCGCCCGCTGGGGATCTTCTTCGAGGGCAAGCGCTCCTCGGGGGTCGGCCTCGACGACCCCTTCCCCGGCGCGGCGCGGATCGCGCTGCAGACCAACGCCCCGGTCATGCCGGTCAGCGTGGCCGGCATGCGCCGGCTGTGGGACCCCGAGGGGCTGCCCAAGCCGGGCAAGGTCCGGGTGACCTACCACCCGGTGATCGACCCCAGGGAGGTCGGGCGCGGCCAGGACCGCGCGAGCCGCGAGCGCCTGCTCACCGAGCGCGTGGCCTCGGTGATCGCGAGCGCGCTCCCCCCCGACGGCCGGCACCGCTTCCCCGACGAC
>JAGQRJ010000480.1 GCA_020425635.1 Planctomycetota bacterium
GACCTCGCCCGCCAGCTCCCGGCGCAGGCGCGCGCTGAAGGCCATGACCTGCTCGTGGTAGCTCTCGTCAGGCGTCATGCAGTCCTCCCACCTGGCGTGGTTATCGGACGTAGGCCTGCGGAGCTTTAGGCAGGCGCGAACACCGCGCAAACAACCACTAAAAAAGCACTTACGCACACGCGCCGCGGGCGCGCGCCCGCAGCGGGGCGGCGGGGCCCCCGCCCGCGTCGCGTGCGCAGATCCAGGTAAGATCCAGGCATGGCCCGCATGACCCGATGGCTCCTCCTGGGCGGCGTAGCGCTGACGGGCGGCGCGCTGCTCTTCGCGCACCCGCCGCGGCTCCAGCCCCGGCTGTGGACCCTGCGGCTCCCCGGCACGGAGCTCGGGCTCGCGGTCGCCGACCTCGACGGCGACGGGCGCAAGGACCTGGCGGTGGCCCACATGGCGGCCCCAGACAGCGCCGCGCGCCAGGTCTCGGTGTTCCTCCACCGCAGCGACGACCGGATCCGCTTCGACCCCGAGCCGAGCCAGGTGCTCAACGTCCCGGAGGACGCCTGCGCCTTCGCCGCCGGCGACTTCGGCCCCGCGGCGGGGTCCGAGGTGGTCTACCTCTGCCCCACCCGGCTCGTCGTCGTCAACCGCACCGGAATGCAGACCGAGCTCGGGCCCTTCCCCGGGTTCTTCGACTACCCCGAAGACGGGGCGCTCCCCGAGTGGGACCTCGCCCCGGACCTCGACGCCGACGGCCTGCCGGAGCTCCTGCTGCCCACCAAGGAGGGCTACCTCGTCCTCGGCCGCACCCCCGACACGCAGCTCAGCACCCGCGGCTCGATCGAGCTGCCCGCCAAGGACCGCTTCGGGCCCGCCTTCGAGACCAAGCTCCTCAACCGCTTCCTCAGCTCGTCCTCGCGCCTGCGCCGCGTCGTGGTCGTCGACGTCGACGCCGACGGCGACCTCGACCTCTGCGCCTACCGCGACGCGGGCCTCGCGGTGTGGCTCCAGCGCGAAGACGGGAGCTTCGCGGCGAAGCCCGACCGCGAGCGAGAGCTCGACCTGGTCTCGCGCGACGAGGGCGAGGGCGAAGGCAGCCAGGCCTTCAAGAACGTGCGCCTCGAGCTGCGCGACCTCGACGGCGACGGGCGCGCGGACCTGATCGCCACGCGGATCCAGGGCGAGGTCGGCGTGTTCTCCAGCCTGCGCACCCAGCTGATCGTGTTCCGCGGCGGCGCCGAGGGCTTCGACGAGGCGCACCCGACCACGGTGCTCAACTTCAAGGGCATGGCGATCGACCCCGAGTGGGTCGACCTCAACGGCGACGGGCGCCTCGACGCCGTGGTCTCGACCTTTCGCATGGACATGCTGACCAACGTCAAGCGCGCGGTCCTCGAGTCCATGACGATCACCTACAACCTCCACCTCCAGGGCCCGGGCGCGACCCTGGGCGAGGACGCCGCGTTCTCCCTCGACGTCGACGTCCCGCTCAGCGCGCTCGAGCGCAACGGCGGCAGCCGCGCCGCGCTGTTCTCGGCGGAGCTCACCGGCGACGGGGTGCGGGACATGATCGCGCGCGAGCCCGACGGCGGACTCGTGATCTACCCCGGCGCGCTCGACGGCGACGAGATCGTGTTCGACGAGGCAGACCCCCTGCGGCTGAAGATCTACCGCTGCCTGCCGCCGCTGGCGATCGACCTCGACGGCGACGGCGTCGACGAGCTCCTGCTCGAGCCCTTCGGCGGCGACGGCCCCGTGCACCGCACGGTGCGCCTGGTGGCGGTGTCGAAGTGAAGGCGAGCTGGCTCACGATCGGCGCGCTCCTGGCCGCGGCCTCACCGGTGACCCAGGGCCTGCCCCCTGGGCCGATCGGCTTCGCGAGCACCGGGCTCGAGGTCGGCGGCAAGATCACCGAGGTCCTCCCCCGCGACCTCGACGGCGACGGCCGGCTCGACCTGCTCGTGGTCCGCGGGCGCGAGGCGCTGGTCTACTTCCAGGAGGAGGGCGGGGCGTGGCCGCCCGCCCCGAACCAGCGCTTCCGCTTCCACCCGCGCACCGTGCTCTTCGACGTGGGCGACCTCGACGGCGACGGCGCCGCCGAGCTCGTGCTCCTGCGCCCCGACGACGTCGCGGTCTACGAGCTGCGCAAGCGTCGCAACGGGCGCATGCTCTACAGCCTCCGCCCGCGCACGGTGGCCGCGGTGGAGAGCTTCCTCTCGCGCCCCGTCCCCGACGAGGTCCGACGCAAGGAGATCCTGCGCGACCTCGACCAGGACGGGCTCCCCGACCTCCTGGTCCCGCGCCGCGACGGCTTTCACGTGCTGCGCAACCTCGGCGCCGAAGGCTTCGCCGCCCCCGAGACCCTCGCGGCTCCGCCCAAGGCGATCCTGCACCCCGGCCGCCCGCAGCTCTCGAGCCAGCTCTTCGCACAGTATTGGTTCGCCAACCCGAACCTGCTCCAGTTCGACGGCGAAGGCTCCCTGGAGCTGGTCCTCGCGCGCGAGGGACAGCTCTCGGTGTTCGGCGCGCCCACCCCGGGCGCGCTCCCGCTCAGCGCGCAGGGGACCTACACCGTCCCCGACCAAAAGCGCTTCTCCTTCAACGTCGAGAACCCCTTCGAGCTCGACTTCACCATGCCGCTGAGGCTCCTCGACGTGAACGGCGACGGGCGCCTCGACGTGGCCTCGACCCACGTCGGCCAGGGAACGACGCGACTGTTCCTCAACCAGGGCGACCCGCAGCAGGCCTTCTCGACCCCCGCCCTGACCCTGCGCGCCAAAGGGGTGACCCTGATCGCGTTCTTCCGTGACCTCGACGGAGACGGCCGCCCGGACCTGATCCTGCCGCGGCTCGACAAGATCGGCATGTGGTCGATCGTGAAGGCCTTCCTCTCGCGCTCGGTCCCGATCGAGGTCCTGTTCTTCTACCAGCGCGCAGAGGGCGACCCCTTCCCCGCCGAGCCCGACCTCGTGCGCGAGCTCGAGATCCCGATCTCGATCAACAGCCAGAGCGAGGGCATGCGCCTGGGGAGCACCGTGATCGCGAGCCTCGGCGACTTCGACGGCGACGGTCAGCAAGACGTGCTGATCCGCACCGAGAGCGACGCGCTCGAGATCCTGCGCGGCCACGATCGGACCTTCAGCGAGAGCGCCGACCACGTTCAACCGATCCCCGACGTCGACGCCTACCGCTTCTGCGTGTCGGAGGTCCTCGACCTCGACGGCGACGGCCGCGACGACGTGCTCCTGCGCTACCTCTCCTGGGACCGCGAGCAGGACCGGATCACCCTCCTCATGGCCCGCTGACGGCACTCAACAAAGGCGCACGGTTCGTTTCACATGGAGCAGATTCCGTCACATTCCGGCACCGTCCGCCCCCTCGGGGTGCTCGTCCTGCTCGTCTTCCTAACCACTGACGGGCTGGAGCGTGCGATCGAGGTCGCGCTGAATCTGACCCTTTCAGAGGAGGAGCTTGCGCAAAAGCTCCGGGTTTTCGACACCCCGGCGCTGGTCTCCTGCTTCTGGATTGGGGCGGATTGGCTTCTGGCCCTCCTCCTCGGCCTCCGCTCCTGGGCCGGCCGCCTCTGGACCCAGAGCCTGTTTGGGATCCACCTGTTCTATCTCTACCACATGGTTGCACTTAGGGCGCCAGAAGGCTGGCTCTACCTCGACCCCGCGAGCCGGACCCAGATCGCGCTGACGGTCGTGCTCGACGTGGGGGCCATCGCTTACCTCAGCAGCACCCGGGCCAAGGACTACCTCTGCAACTGAGCTAAAGCGTTGGCACTCCGTTCGCTTTGTGCTGCGTCGCAAACGAGTGGAGGACCGTGCCCCGTCCCGCGGACATCCTGTTCCTGAAGATCGCCGTCAAACGCGGAGCCATCACGGCCACCGACGCGCGCGACCTGCGCGACGAGCTCGACCGCCTCGAGGGCGAGGGCGTGCACTCCAAGGCTCGCACCCTCTGCGTCGAGCTCGGCTTCCTCGACGAGCGGGGCGCGAAGGACCTCCGGCGCGAGGTCAAGGCCTACCTCGAGCGCAAGGCCGAGACCGAGTCGCAGAGCAGCCGCAGGGTCGCCGGCTTCGAGATCGAGAAGCGCCTCGGCGCGGGCGCCATGGGCGTCGTCTACCGCGCGCGGAACGTGCAGACGCAGCAGGTCGTCGCGCTCAAGGTGCTCAACCCCGACCTCGCCGCCGACGATCACTACCTCGCGCGCTTCAAGCTCGAGGCCGAGGTCGCCTCGAGCCTCGAGCACCCGAACATGGTGCAGAGCTTCGCCGTGGGGGTCGCCGGCGACGTGCACTACATCGCCATGGAGTTCGTGTCGGGCAAGACCGTCAAGGAGCTGATCGCCCGCCGGAGCTTCCTCCAGCCGGAGGCCGTGATCGAGATCGGGCTGCAGATCGCAGACGCCTTGCGCTACGCCCACACGCGCAACCTCGTGCACCGCGACGTCAAGCCCGCGAACATCATGGTCACCAAGCAAGGCCAGGCGAAGCTCCTCGACCTCGGCCTCGCCCGCAAAGCTGACGCGGCGAACGGACTCACCGGAGAGGGCAAGGCGATCGGGACGCCCTACTACATGGCCCCCGAAGCGGCCCTCGACAAGGGCACCGACTACCGCGCCGACCTCTACTCCTTCGGGGTGACCCTGTTCACCATGGCCACCGGCGAGCGCCCGTTCGAGGCCTCGACCCCCGTGGGGGTCATGAACAAGCACCTCAAGGCGCCGATCCCCGACGCGCACAAGGTGCGCGAGGGCGTGCCCCCGGGCCTCAGCCGGGTGATCAAGAAGCTCATGGCCAAGCGCCCGGCCGAGCGCTACCAGGACCACGACATGCTCCGCCGCGACCTGGAGGCGATCCTCGCGGGCCGGCAACCCATGCTCAAGATCGGCAAGCCGCCGCCAGGGGTCGAGTTCATTCAGGGCCGCCCCAAGAAGACCGACGACAGCTCGAGCCGCTCCAGCCGCGGCGGCGCCAAGGGCGACACGCCCTCGTCGCGCACGCGGCACGCGCCGCCGAAGAAGCGCTTCCCCTGGCTCATGGCCGCGGCGGCGGCGGGCCTCCTGGCTGGCGGCGGCGCGTTGACCCTGCTCGCGCGCCCCACCAGCACCGAGGGCGCCGAGGTCGCCGCCCACGAGGAGCCCGAGGGGCGCGGCGCGACCCGCGAAGCCGCCGCGCAGCAAGCGCGCAGCGAAGCCCCCCGCTCGGGACGCGCCCGCGCCCGCGCCCTGGAAGAGGTCGCGCGCCAGTTCCCGAACACCGTCGCGGGCGAGCGCGCCCGCGCCGAGGCCAAGCAGATCCTCGACGAACTCTTCGCCCTCGACCGCGAACACTTCGACAGCCGCGCCCAGGCCCTGGAGTCCCTCGCGGCCGGCGACGACGTCGAGCGCGCCCGCGCCGGCTTCCTCGACCTCGCCGGCGAGCTCGAGGACCCCGACCTCGCCGACCGCGCCTACGCGCGCGCCCAGGAGCTCGAGCGCGCGCAGGCGCAGCGCCTCGAGGCCGCGGAGCAGGAGGCCCAACGCCTCGTCGACGCAGGGCGCGAGCGCGAGGCCGCCCTGGCCCTGCGCGCGAC
>JAGQRJ010000481.1 GCA_020425635.1 Planctomycetota bacterium
CATGCTTGGGCACTTCGTAGGGGTTGTCCTGGGGCTCGTTCACGGATCCTCCCTTGGCGCGGGCCCGACTCGAGCGCACGGGCGAACAGTCTACTTGGACCCGCCTGCGGCCTGGGTGCACCGCAGGGGGAACAGAGGCGTAAGTGTCGTGCCAGCAGTGCGCGGCCGTCAGGCGTTCCCTGGGGGGAAAGTCCTCGTGCCTTCCAGGTGCCTGGCACGAACCGGTTTCCCATGTAAACCTCTATACGAAGAGTGGCGGCACGCGGTGAGTTCGAACAAACAATCCAAAGGCGCAGCGTCCGGCGAGGAGACGCCCGAAGACACGGAGACCCTCAAGCTCCGGCGCACGAACTTCGACGAGACCGACACCTTCTCCGACCCCAGCGCCGCCAGCGAACCTCCGCCCCCCGGCTCCCTCGCCGCGTGGCTGGCCAAGAACCAACAGGCTGCGTCGGAGGCGCCTCCCCAACCGCGGAGCAAGCGCGCCGGAAACTCGCACTCCCCCGACCAGTGGTGGATCTGCTGCGACCCGCTCCCGCCGATCCCGCTGGGTGAGAAGGCGACCACGATCACGATCGGGCGCTCCCGAGTCGCGGACGTGGTCCTGCCCCACACCCAGGTCTCGCGGATCCACGGCAAGATCAAGGTCCTCGGGACGGGGCGCTACCTCTACGAAGACAACAAGAGCGCCAACGGCTCGCTCCTCAACGGCGAGAAGACCGTCTCGGCCGAGCTCAAGGTCGGCGACGTCTTGAACCTCGGCCCCTACGAGATCGAGATCCACTCGACCGAGTCGCTGCAGAATCGCAGCTCGACGGAGCTCGAGGAGGACGTGGAGGGCGACCACACACGGGTGTTCAGCCAGAAACCACAGGCGGCCATGACCGGGCGCCTCAACGAGGTCCCGATCACCGAGATCCTGCAGGGGCTCGAGTACAACCGCAAGACCGGGACCTTGGAGATCCAGTGCCGGATTGGCCGCGGGCGCCTGATCGTCGCCGAGGGCTACCCGATCCAGGCCAACTTCGCAGAGCAGTACCACGACGAAGCGTTGATCCTCATGGCCAGCCTGCAGGAGGGCAGCTTCCAGTTCTCGGCGTCGGTGGAGCCCGCGGAGCCGCGCTTCCGCGCCACGATCACCGCGCTCCTGCTCGAGGCCGCCCGCCGCGTGGACGAGGGACGCTAACCCCCCAGGCCGCAGTGTTGTTCGAGACGGTGAGACCCGGCCTGCGGCCGGGTGCACACCGTCGCTTGCGACTCGCTCCAGCGCAGCCCGCCTGCTTCGCAGGCGCCTACCCCGCAGACTCACCACTTCGTGGTGAGCTTTGCGGGCTAGGCGCGCGTCGGTCTCGCGAGCCTCAGGCCTTCCCCCCCTCACCCGCGCGGGCCGCGACCAGCTCACTGGCGGCCTCGCGCCCGGCGTCGCGCGCCTGATCGAGGAACTTGCGCGGCAGGCGCAGCAGCTCGTCGGCCATTTTGGGAATGTCGACCTCGTCGCGCAGCTCGTTGAGGATCTCCCCCGCGACCTGGCGGACCATGGCCGCGAGGTCGAGCTCGCCGTCGATCTGGGCCTGGATCCCGGCCTTGACGCTCTCGGAGACCGAAACCGCCAGCGCTTCGCCGCCGAGCTCGCGCTCCGCGGCCGCGCGCGCCTTGGCGGCCACCCCCTCGGTGAGCGCGGCCACGTCGAGGCTCCCCTGGATCGCCTCGAGCAGCTGCTGCTCTGCGCGCTCGGCGACGACGTCGCCGACCCGCTGGCAAATTTCCTGGAGTTCGACCATGGACTGCACCGCGTAGAGGGCCTGCCCAGCGGTCTTCTGCGACACCACGTCGGCGACCTCCTCGGCGAGCTGCTCGACGTTGAGCTGGGCCTGGACCGCCCCCTCGGCCTGCGCGCTGATCGTCTGCACGACCTGATCGGCGACCTCTTCGCTGAGCTGCCCCACGTTCAGCATTGTCTGCACCGCGCGCACCGCCTGCTCGTGGACCATGTCTTCGACGCTCTCGGAGATCTCCTTGGCGATCCCCTCGGCGTCGATCCGCTCGGTGATCTGCGCCTGCGCCCACTGTCCCGCTTCGACGCTGACCTTGCCGCGGACCGCGGTCACCAGCTCGTCCAGCTGCAGCGACGCCTGTCCTTCGCTGACCGCGCGCTCGGTGAGCAGCTCTCGGGCGCGCGTCGCCACCGCCTCGAGGTCGATCCGCTGCCGAACCTGCCCCGCCGCCTCGCCTGAGACCGAGTCGCGGACCCGTTCTGCGACCTGATCTGCCAGGGCGGGCACGTCGAGGGCTTGCTTGACCTCGACGCCGGTCTCGGTCCACACGTTGCGCAGCACGACCTCCTGCACGCCCGCCGCGATCGAGGGCGGGTCGAGCCCCAGGTGCACCTGCTCCAGGGTCACGCGCTGCGCCTCGCTGCGCACGGCATGGGCGACCTCGTTGGCCAAGGTCGGCGGGTTGAGGCACCCGAGGACGTCTGCGGCGACCTGCGCGCGCAGCGCCTTGACGTCGAGGCCTTGCTTGACCTCGGCCAACGCCTTCGCGCGGGCCTGCAGGCGCACGTCGACCTCGATCGACTCGCGCAGCGCCACGAGGTCGACCGCCGAGCGCACCTCACGGTCGAAGTCGACCTGCGTCAACGAGCGAACCGCGTCTTGCACCGCCCGCACGAGGGTCTGGGCGTCGACGCCGCCGCGGACCGCGGCGAGGGACTCGGCCTGAACCTCGCCGCGCACGGCCTCGGTCACCTGGCTCGCCAAGGCCTTGGCGTCGACGCCGGCGCGCAGCTCGGCCAGTCGCTCGCGGTAGGTCTCCTCCCGGATCCGCTCGGCGATCGCCTTGGCCTGGAGCTGGGCGGCCACGGCCTGGGCGGTCTCCTCGTGCACCTTGGCGCGCACCGCTTCGCGAACCTGCTCGTGGAGCGCGGCCACGTCGAGCGCCTGCTGCACTCGACTCAGGGTCTGGGCGTGCGCTTCGGCGCGGACCTCGTCGCGCACCCGCGCTCCGAGCTGCGCCGGATCGAGGCCGGAGCGCACCTGCTCCAGCGTCTCCCCTCGCGCCTGGGCGTGCACCTCCTCGAGGACGGTCGTCCGCAAGGCCGCGGCGTCGACGCCGTCGCGCACCTCGCCCAAGGCCTCGGCCTGGACCTCGGCCCGAACCGCGTCGGTGATCGCCTTGGTCAACGCCGCCGGCTGGATCCGGCTGACCACGTCGTCGAGGGTCTGGCTCCGCGCCTGGGCCTCGACCTGCTCGCGCACACCGCTGCGCAGCGCGTCCACGTCGAGCCCCTCGCGCACCGCCGCCAAGGTCAGCTCGTGCGCCTCCGCGTCC
>JAGQRJ010000482.1 GCA_020425635.1 Planctomycetota bacterium
CGGTCCTGCGGTCGACACGCGTCAGTACGCGGCGCGCGTGATCCGCAGGGCCGACGCGCTCCAGCGCCCTCGATTGCACCGGGCCCCTGATTTTGAGGGGTCAGAACCCAGGCGGAGGGGGGGCCGGGGTCTGCGAGCGAGGCATCTGGAGGTGCCACCCCCTTGACGATGCTCAGCGGTAGCCTTCGTGGAGGGGCACCTCCAGCCGCCGAGCCGCAGACCCCGGCCCCCCCTCCGCCGTCGCCTGCACAGCGAGCCATACCTGGCGCGGAGCCTCTGCCATCGCCTGCGCAGCGCGCCGCACCTGGCGCGGAGCCTCTGCAACGAGCCACCCCTGGCGCGGAGCCCCTGCGCCGAGCCTCAGCTCCCGCGGAGCCTCTGCGGAGCCTCTGCGCGAGGCGTCACCCGCCGGGCTACCTCTCGGACTCGAGCTGGGCGCGGTAGTTCTGGAGCTGGGACTGCTCCTTCTTCCCCAGCTCCGGGTAGCGCAGGTCGAGGCCCTCGAGGGTCGCGCACACGATCTCGGCCACCGCCGCGCGCATGGAGGGCTTGTCGTCGGCCGGGATCGCGTACCACGGCGCCCAGGGACGGGAGGTCTCGCGCAGCGCCTCCTCGTAGGCGGCCATGTAGCGCGGCCAGTGGCTGCGCTCGACCAGGTCGCCGCCGGAGAACTTCCAGTTCTTGTCGGGGTCGTCGAGCCGGCTGAGGAAGCGCTGGCGCTGCTCCTCGAGCGAGACGTTGAGCCAGAACTTGATCACCACCGTCCCGTTGCGCGCGAGGTGCTCCTCCATGGTGCGGATCGACGCGTAGCGCGAGCGCCACAGCGCGGGGAGGTCCTCGGCGCCGCTGGGCAGCCGCTGCCCCTGCAGGTATTCGGGGTGCACCCGGACCACGAGGACCTCCTCGTAGTAGCTGCGGTTGAACACCCCGATCCTGCCCCGCTCGGGCATGCGCTTGTAGGTGCGCCAGAGGAAGTCGTGGTCGAGCTCCTCGGCGGAGGGCTGCTTGAAGCTGAACACCTGGCAGCCCGCGGGGTTGACCCCGGTCAGCACGGCCCGAATCGTGCTGTCCTTGCCCGCGGCGTCCATGGCCTGGAACACGAGCAAGAGCGAGTAGCGGTCGTCGGCGTAGAGCTTGCGTTGGAGCTTGTCCATGCGCTCGACGGTGGTCTCGAGCGCCTTCTCGCTCGCCTTCTTCTTCGGCGCGTCGGGCACACGCGTTGGGCACTCGGCGACGCGGAAGCTCCCGTCGAAGGGCACGAGGTAGGGCGAGCCGAGGCTGGCGGGGTCGACGAAGGGGAAGCTCATGGCAGCGCCTCTCGGGTCAGGGTCAAGTCGAGGTCGAGCTCGAGCTCGAGGATCGTGCCGTCGTTGGCCGGCGAGGGCGCCTTGCCGCGGACCTCGCCGTGGATCCGCAGGTCCTGGGCCGGGTCCGCGCCGCCGGCGGGGAGCTCGAGGTCGCAGCGCAGCTCGAACACGAAGGGCTCGCTGCCCACGAGCCCCTGAAAGCGCGAGGCGTGCAGGCTGACGCGGACCTCCGAGCGCAGCAGCGGCGTGGCGCCCGGGCGCGCGCGCGCCTCCTTGAGCTCCCCCTCGACCTTGCTCGCCGGCAGGAGGTCGACGGCCTCGAGCCCGAGGACCTCGGCGATCGCGGCGGGTTCGCGGACCCAACGCCCGCCGACCGCGACCGGCTCCTCGGGGAACAGCGCGCCGGTGTTCTCGGTCGGCGCCGAGCCGTCGCCTGCGTCTTCGAGCGCGGCCTTGAGCTCGTCGGGCAGGGTGACCCCCTGCTCCGCGGTGTAGCGCAGGCCCTCGTCTCCGCGGCGGAAGAGCACCCGGATCCCCTCGACCGGGATCGAGGCCTCGGTCGGGAGCACGGTCAACGCCTCGTAGGTCCGCAGCGCGCGCAGCAGGTCGCCCTCGGGGGTGACCTCGAGCACCTCGAGCACATAGCGCTGCTCGACCCCCTCGCGCTGGGCGTCGCGCTCGACCACCTCCGTGCCCCGACGCACGCGGACCTCTTGGGTCTGGTCGCGGCGCTCCACGATCCGCAGCTTGTCGCCGGCGCGGTAGCGGTAGTTCCCGCGGAGGTCGTGCCGCGGGGTGGCCTCGGCGCCCTGCCCCCAGGCACTCGCCGCGAGGCACGCCGTGGCGATCACGAACAGAGGGGGCGTATGCATGCTGAACCTCCCGGCCGCGAGCCCCGCGGGCTCTGGACCTAACTTCGGTGTTGTCAGGCGCTCCCGCAAGGGCGATCCTTGCCCCTGAATCTTTCCGGGCCCACCCCGTCTAACGAGGATCGAGAGGGGCAAAGCATGCAAGCACATCGAAGCGCGGCCCACCGCCGCTGGATCCTGCTGGGGACCTTGCTGGGCGTCGTGGCCCTCAGCCTCACCGCCGCCGGCTGCGGCAAGAGCGGGCGCCGCGTCGCCAACGGCAGCGACGTGGCCAACATGTCCGTGCTGAACAACGCCAGCGTCGGGCTCGACGTCTTCGTCGACAGCGACCGCCTGGGCACCGTCCCGCCCGGACAGCTCAACAGCTTCCGCGTCTACGGGAACACCCGCTCGCTCTACCTGCGCGAGCAAGGCGGCGACCTGTTCTATTTCGGGACCTACGAGTTCTACGACGACCGCCTGCTCCGGATCGACTACACCCCCGGGCTGCGGAACCTCACGGTGAACAACGACTCCCAGTTCACCGTGCACGTGATCATCGACTCGCTCGAGATCGCCCAGGTCCAGCCGCTGACGAGCGAGATCCTGGTCGTCAGCCCCGGCCTCCACGACGTCTACTTCCGCGAGCGCGGGAGCTCTTCGGCCGACTTCGTCGGGCTGATCGACTTCCCGCCGGCCGCGCTCTCCGGCGGAGTGGTGCTGACCCACGGACCGTGAGCCCGCAGGGGTTGTGCTCGAAGCCTTCAGGAGCGAGGCTGGGCAACCATGACTGACGGGCCCCCCTCTGGACGCAGACGCCCTCCGCCGACCGGCCGCCGCCCCGTGCGCCGGCGCACTGGCCCCACGCGTCGTCCGACCAGCCCCTCCGGGCGTCGGCCTCCGCCGCCGCGCCGGCCCTCCGCGTCGTCGGAGGGCCCGGCCCCGGCCACGCCGCCGCCGCCGCAGCAGCAACAGCCCCCCGACGACTCGCTGATCTTCGTGACCCACATGCCGGGAGCCTCGGTCCCGCCGCGGATCGCGGACGAGTTCGAGCACGACGAGACCCTCAAGAAGCTGCGCAACGACCTCGCCGAGAAGAAGGGCGAGGGCGCCGAGGGCGGGAAGAAGGCCACCGACCGCCGCTCCTTCGAGCAGCGCGGCTCGCTGACCCAGCGCCTGGCCGAGGGCGCGACCCGGATCGGCGAAGCCGCCGGGCGCGGGGCGCTGGCGCGCACCCTGGAGGCGTCGCGCCGCTCCAAGCACAACGCCGGAAGCGGGATCTCGCAGATCTTCCAGCGCTCCCCGGCCCTCGACCGCGGCTCCACGGCGGAGAGCCTGGGGGTGGGCTCGCGGCCTCCCGAGCCGAACTTCCTCAGCGGGCTGCTGGCCGCCTTTGCGACCCCGCTGCGGGGCCCCAACCTCCCGAGCGTGCTCGGCTGCGCGGGGCTGCTCTGGATCGCCCTGGTGTTCCTCGAGCTCTCGCCGATCGGCTACGGCGCGCTCGCGATCGCCCTGGTGCAGCTCACCGCGCTGCGCATGAAGTGCGTACGCGACGAGGCCGCCGGCAAGGACGAGGTCCGCTGGCCGGAGTGGGGCGAGTGGTTGGCGGCCGTGCTCTCCTTCCCCGGGGTCATGGTGCTCTTGCTGCCGGCGCTGTTCCTCGGCGCCTTGAGCTTCGACGGCGCCTTCGACGCCAAGCTCCCCACCTCGGTCCCCGCGCGGCTGGGGGCCATGCTCAATCCACCCGAACCCGCGAAGGCGCTGCCCGCAGACCCGGACGCCGTGCTCGAAGCCCACGAGACCGCCGGGATCGGACGGCGGGTGCTCACGATCATGGAGGCGGCCGTCGGCTCGCCGAACCCCCAGGCCCCCGAGCGGGCGCCCGAGAAGATGGCCAAGGACCTGCGCAAGACCGCGCTCCTGCGCCTCGCCAACCTGGTCCTCCCGCGCGACGCCAACGCCGCCGGGATCGCCGCGCGGGTGCTCCTGCTCGGGTGGCTGTTCCTGTTCCCCATGGCCTTCCTCGCCGCGTCGAAGCTGCGCAGCGCCTACGCCGCGCTGCACGTGCCCTTCCTCCTGCGCTCGATCCTGGCCGCCCCGCTGAGCTACGCGATCGTGGTCGTGATCTTCTTGCTGCAGGACCTGATCGTCTACGTCGGCTTCACCGCGGGGATCGGCGCGCTCTACGGCACCCTCGCCCCGCTGCAGGCGCACGCGCTGGCGGTCCTGGTGGTCTCGCTGGCCGTGGTGTTCGCCATGGTCGCCACCAGCAGCGTGCTCGGCCGCTTCTACCGCGGGCACGCGTTGCTCCTCGCCTGGGACTAGCCCCCCTAGTCCCTGCAAGAGCATGACTTAGCGGCCAAGCGCCGGCTCCCCGGCAAAAAGTGCGCAAGCTGTACAGTTCCGCGCCCGTCTCCCCAAGTGAGGCGGGGGACGGACGCGAGGGAGTTGACGTGAGGTTCTCCGGCAGACTAGGAGCCTTTGGGCTCTCCGAGTTGGTCTGCGTGCTGGAGCAGCTCGAGTTCCAGGGGACGCTGCGGCTGAGGCGCGCCGGCGAGCAAGCCTTGCTCGTGTTCGCGGGCGACGAGCTCTTCTTCCCGCTGCCCGAGGGGCGCTCGCGACGCCGCATGCGGCTGCGCGCGGAGCGACTGCTCAAGCGGGTGTGCGCCTGGGACGAGGTGCGCTTCGACACGCTCCCGGATCGGGTCCCGCCCACCCACGCGGGCCAGTTTCGCGTGTCGCACAGGCTGCTCGAGGGGCTGTGCCGGGTGCCCGGCCGCCGCCCCGAGCTCGGCTTCTCGGGCGCGCTGCCCGCGGCCTGCCTCTCGGCGCTGGGCCTGGCCTTCAGCGCTCGACGCAGCACCGGGGTCCTGCTCGTCGACGACGGCGCCGCGGCGACCAGCGTCTTCTACCACGCGGGCACGCCCTTCCGCCGCACCAGCGCGCGCAGCCTGCGCAACGCCCGCGGCGAGGTCGTGGTCCGCTGGGCCGGCGGCCTGCGCGGCGAGCTCGTCGAGCACCCCGAGCGCTTCCAGAAGATCCGCGACGGGTGGGCTGCGTAGGGTCGAGCCCTGCGCAGCGCGCCCGCTCAGGGTCGGTGGCCGCCGCGGATCAGCGCCTTGGCGATCGTCTGCAGCTGCATGTTCGAGGTGCCCTCGTAGATCTGCCCGATCTTGGCGTCGCGGTAGAACTTCTCGACGGGGTATTCCTTGGTGAAGCCGTAGCCGCCGTGGAGGTTGATCGCCTCCGAGGCCACGAACTCCGCCGTGCGTGAAGCGTAGAGCTTGGCGTAGGCGGCCTCGGTGGTGAACGGGTGGCCGCCGTCGCGCAGGCGCGCGGCGTTGTAGACCATGAGCCGCGAGGCGTGGATCCGGGTGGCCATTTCGGCGAGCTGGAACTGCACGCCCTGGTTCTCGCGGATCGCCTTGCCAAACTGCTTGCGCTCGCCGGTGTAGTTCAGCGCGAGCTCGAACGCCCCGCAGGCCAGGCCGACCATCTGCGCGCCGATCCCGATCCGGCCCTCGTTGAGCGTCTCGATCGCGACCTTGTAGCCCTTGCCGACCTCGCCCAGGATCCGGCGCTTGGGCACGCGCACGTTCTCGAGGAGGATCTCGCAGGTCGACGAAGCGCGGATCCCGAGCTTGTCTTCCTTCTTGCTCACCGAGAACCCGGGCTGGTCGCGCTCGACCAGGAAGCAGGTGATCCCGCGGTGGCCGAGGGACTTGTCGACGGTGGCGAAGACCGCGAACAGCCCCGCCTCCTGGGCGTTCGTGATCCAGAGCTTGTGCCCGTTGAGCACGTAGTCGTCGCCGTCTTCCTTGGCCTCGCAGGCCAGGGCGAAGGCGTCGGAGCCCGAGCCAGCCTCGCTCAAGCAATAGGCGGCCACGGTGTCTTCGCACACCCGGGGGAGGAGCTCGCGCTTGAGCTCGTCGCTCGCCCAGTTCAGCAGCATGTTCTCGAAGAGGGTCGTCTGAACGTCGACCATGACCGCGACCGCGGGGTCGACCCGCGCGAGCTCCTCGACCGCGAGCACGGCCTGAAAGAAGGTCCCGCCCTGGCCGCCGAGCTCCTCGGGGACCTCGATCCCCATGAGGCCCATCTCGAAGCAGGCCTGAACCACCTCGGGGTTCATGGCCTGCTTCTGATCCATCTCGGCGGCGTGCGGCTTGAGCGTCGACTCGGCGAACTCCCGCACGGCGTCGCGAAACGCGGATTCTTCCTCGCTGAGGATCGTGCAGGCAGTGGGGGTCAGCTCGCTCATGGCGCCTCCTGGGGCCACATGTTCACCGGGGGGCTACGAGCGATCAAGGCCGGCGGACGCCGGCCCCCACACGGCGCGAGCGCCGTCAAGAAACCTGACGGCGCTCGCGACGAAGGGAGGGAACCGGAGGGTCTCCCCGCGACTCGCTCGCGGGCTGACCACGAAGGGCTGAACCCTCCGCCGGGCGGGCTAGCCGAGCTTGATCTCGATCTTGCGCGGCTGCGCCTCGCGGACCTTGGGCACGCTGATCGTGAGCACGCCGTGCTCGAGCTTGGCTTCGCTGCCGTCGGCGTCGACCGGGTCGCGGAAGTTGAGGGTCCGCGCGTAGGTGCCGTAGCGGTGCTCGCTCAGCAGGGCGGTGTGCCCCTCGAGCTTGGCCGGCGCCGGCTTCTCGACCTCGAGCTTGAGCGTGTCCTGGGTGATCGTGAGCGAGATCCCCTCGGGGCTCACGCCGGGCACCTCGGCCACGAGCGTGTAGTGCGTCTCGCTCTCGCTGACGTTGATCGGCAGGCCGGTGCGGGGGCGCACCTGGGTCGTGGGCTCGAAGCTCTTGAACACGTTGCTGAAGAGCTGATCGAAGGTCGGGGAGCCGGCCGGGAGCCGGCAAGAGGCGGGGTAGGTCATGTGCAGCGCTCCTCGTTGGGGTTGGCGAAGAGCCCTAATGCATGGTCCGTTCCAAACCGCGCCGCACCGAATTTTCGCGACTTGCGCCCCAGGCAGGCCCGCGCGCCTGCCATCTTGGCAAGCGCGCGGGCTAGCCCGCAAAGCTCACCACGAAGTGGTGAGTTTGCGGGGTAGCCGCCTGCGAAGCAGGCGGGCTGCGCCGGAGCGAGTCGGCGGCTCTGCCGCCGCGAGCGAGGCGCAAGC
>JAGQRJ010000483.1 GCA_020425635.1 Planctomycetota bacterium
CCGCTGGTCGTCGGCGGGGCGCTCGGCGCGTCCGAGCTCGCGCCGCGCCTGACGCCCGGAGCCGCGCTCGGCGCGCAGGTCGGAGCCGGGCTAGCGCTGGCGCTGTGGGCCTTGGCGCGCGCGTCCTTGCGCGACCCTGGGCAGGGGGCCCTGCAGGGGCTGACCCACCCCTCGACCCGCGGCCCCTTCGCCCGTCATGCCTGGACGCTGGCCCTGCTGCTCGGGATCGCCCTCGCCGTGCGCCACGCGGGCCCCGCCGCGGCCGAGCCGACCTTCGTCGGGGCGCAGGTGACCGTGCTCGACTCCGGGGTCACCCTCAGCGCGCCGCTCGCCGCGCTCGACGACGCGCGGGGGCTGCTCCCCGAGCTGCAGGGGGTGCCCGCCGCGGTCGCCTCGCTGCTCGCGTGTCCGCCGCCGCCGCCCGAGGGCTTTGCCCTCGTCCCCGCGGCGACCCCGCCTCGACCTGGGCTGCTGAGGCTCGACGCGGGGGTATCCCCCGCGCGTCAGCTCGCGGAGCAGACCGCGCGCAACCTCCTGCACGAGCGGCTCGGGGACCTCGGCCCCCTCGACACGCGGCTCGCCTTGCGCGAAGGGCTCACGCGCTACGTGACCTGGCGCGCGACCGACGGGGACCCCTTGCCCGCGCGGACCTACGCTGCGGTCGCCCACGCGCGCCGGCCCTTCGCCCTCGCCGAGCTGTTCGACCCCTCGAGCCTCGACGCGACCCGCGGGATCCAAGTGATCGGGACCCTGGGTGAGGTGTGGGTCGCTGCCCTGGTCGGGGTTCGCGGAGACGGGGTGATCCCCGAGCTGCTCGAGGCGGCGCGGCCCGGGGTGAGCTGGCCCACGGTGCTCAGCCGTCTACGGATCGACCTGGACGCGCTCGAGCAGGACGTGCTGCGCACCATCGAGGCCGTCGCGGCGGAGCCGCGCGCGCAGGCCGACTTGCCGCGACTGTTCGCCCTCGACGATCAGGCCGAGCACCCCGAGCTGCAGCTCGTCGCGGTGCCGGACCGCACCGTGCCCCCTGGGTGGGAGGTCGTGTGCCGGGCGCGCTTTCCTGGCGAGCCGGTGATCGACGCGCTGCCCCTCGGGGCCACGCCGACCGGCAGTCACCGCTTTCACGTGCCCGGCGCCCCCATGTGGGGGGAGCGCCCCGCGGTCCAGGTCGGGCTGCGGGCCAGGCGCTCGGGGGTCTACCCTGAGACGATCTGGGAAGAGTGGGCCTCTCCCCCGGGCGGAGAAGGCTTCCGCTGACCGCCCCCGACCAGCGAGCGAAGGCAGCATGCCCTACTTGAAGTTCCTCTCGGGATCGCGGGACCAGACCGTGATTCAGCTCAGCGCCTCGGCGACCCTCGTCCTCGGCTGCGACCCCGCGGAGGCTCAGCTCGTGGTCAACGACAGCGGGATCGAGGGGCGTCACTGCGAGTTCTATCCTGGGGAAGGGCGCTACTGGGTCGCCTCGCGAGCGGCGGCCACGATCCTCGACATGCACCAGCTCCCCCCCGACGCCACGGTCGAGCTCAAGGATCGAGCCATGTTGATCCTCGGGCAGGGGACCTACGTCAAGTACCTCGAGGAGCTCCCCGCCGACTTGATCCACGTCGAGCTGCGCAAGATCCGCGAGGAGCTGGCGGACCTGCACGAGTCGGTCGAAGACGTCGAGAAGCTGCTCGAGCAGCGCCTGCCGCCCCCGAGCGCCTAGGCTGGACGTCAGCGGGCGCGGAGCTTCTCGGCGGCCCGTGCGCGGGTGTCGCGCGCGCGCTCGGCCAGTTCGGGAGCGAGGCCGAGCTCGAGGGCGCGATCGAGGTCGGCGATCGCCGCCTCGAGGCGACCCAGGTTGCCGTTCGCCATACCCCGATTGAAGAGCACCAAGGCATTGTCGGGGTGGAGCTGGAGGACGCGCTCGAAGTCGGCGAGCGCCTCGAGGTGGCGACCCAGCTCGGCCTGTGTCGCGCCGCGGGACATGAGAGCCTCGACCCGGTCGGGGTCGCGACGCAGCAGCTCGGTCCAGTCGAGGACCGCGTCGGCCGGGCGTCCGAGGCGGCTCAGGGCCAGGGCCCGGTTGACCCGCGCGCTGAGCAGATCAGGGTCGCGCAGGAGCGCCTCGCTGAAGTCGGCATAGGCGTCCTCGTCGCGTCGCAGGTGGGCCAACAGCAGGCCGCGGTTGGTCAGGGTGGTGGGGTCGCCGGGGGCGAGCTCGAGGGCCCGGTTGAAGTCCTCGAGCGCCTCCTCGCGCCGCTGGAGGCGAGCCTTGGCCAAGCCGCGCCTGCCGAGGGCCTCCGCGTCGTCGGGGTCGAGCTCGAGGGCCCGGTTGAGGTCCTCGAGCGCTTCCTCGAGGCGTTCGAGGTGGCAGAGCACTTGCCCACGGGACGACCAGGCCACGCTCGAGCTTGGGCTCAGCTCTACGGCGCGGTCGAGGTCGACGAGCGCGGCCTCGTTCTGCCTCTGAGCCGAACGCGCGGTGGCGCGCTGGAGCAGCGCCAACACACAGCGGGGGTCGAGCTGCAGCGCTCGCTCGCAGTTGGCCACCGCCTCCAGCGAACGGCCCAGGCGGTTGTGCGCCCCGCTGCGGAGCGCCCAGGTCTGCGCGTCCTCGGGGTTCAAAGCGAGCGAGCGGTCGAACGCCGCGAGCGCCTCCTGCTCACGTCGCAGGGCCATGAGCGCGGCCCCTCGAGCCGAGTGCGCCCCGGCGTCCTCGGGGGCCAGCTCGAGGGCCAAGAGGGCGTCCTCGAGGGCCTCGACGTGGCGTCCGAGCTGGAGGCGAGCGCTCGAGCGCGCGTTCAAGGCCTTGACGGCGCGAGGGTCGATCTCGAGGGCGCGGTCGAGGTCTCTGAGGGCTTCGCTGTAGCGCCGCAGGCGCTGGAGCACGATCCCACGGCAGGTCAGCGCGCTGACGCGGTCCGGCGCTCGGGCCAGGCTCGCGTCGAGGTCGGCCAGGGCCGCCTCGAGCTGGCCGGCCTCGAACTCGAGGACCGCCCGGTAATTGAGCGCCGCGGGGTTGCCTGAGTCGAGCTGCAGGGCGCGGTCGAAGTCCGCGAGGGCCCCCTCGCGCTCGCCGAGGTTGCCTCGGGCGGCGCCGCGCAGGGCCCAGGCGTTCGAGTTTTCTGGGTCGAGCTCGAGCGCGCGATCGAGCTCGGCGAGCGCCTCGGCGAAGCGACCCTCTCTGCCGTGGCGTTTGCCGGCTTCGACGTACCCGAGGGCCCGCTCGCGCCGACTCCCGCTCCCCATGCTCGCCCAGGCTCCGACGCCGAGGAGCGTCACGCAGCACAGCGACGCGATCGCGAACGAGCTGGCGCGGGGACGGCGGGAGGGGGCGCTCTGCAGCCAGGTCAGCGCGTCTTCGACCTCGACGGCGTCGGCGTAGCGCTCGAGGGGGCTCTTCTCGAGGCAGCGCATGATCACCCCTTCGAGCTGCGGGTCGAGGTCGCCGCGCAGGCTCCGCAGGGGCGGGGGAGGGGTCTCTACCACCTGCTGGAGGATTTGGAGCACCCCCTCGCCCTCGAAGGGTGCCCGAGCCGTCAGCGCGAAGTAGAGGGTCGCGCCGAGGCCGTAGACGTCGCTCACCGGGCCGGCCTCGCGGCCCCTGGCCTGCTCGGGGGGCATGTAGCCCGGGCTACCGAGGACGGCGCCGGTCTCGGTCAGCCGACTCTGCTCCAGGTCGAGCAGGCGCACGAGCCCGAAGTCGACGATCACCGGGTCGCCTCCGCGGAGGATCACGTTCTCGGGCTTGAGGTCGCGGTGGACCACGCCCTGGGCGTGGGCGTGGGCGAGGGCCGAGGCCATGCGGCGACCGAGCTCGATCACCTGGGCCTCCTCGAGCGGTCCCTCCTCGGAGACGCGCTGCGCGAGGGTCGGGCCTTCGAGGAGGTCGAGCACCATGAACGGCCGCCCCTCCGCCACCCCGTGGTCGCGGACCCGCAAGATCCCCGGGTGGCTCAGGCCCTCGAGGGCGTCGCCCTCACGGCGGAAGCGCTCGAGCAGGTCCGGGCTGGCGTGCCCGTCGTCGAGCATGAGCTTGAGCGCGACTTGCTCGCCGCTGGGCGCCTGAGCGAGGTAGACCACCCCCATGCCGCCGCGGGCGAGCTCGCGCAGGACCTGATATGGGCCGATCTTGTCGACGGGCGCCATGATCCAGGCCTAGGAGCCGCGGTAGATCGCGCCGCTGGTGCAGGTTTCACGCACCTGGACGTGGTCGAGCCCGGGGAGCGCGGGGGCGAGGCGCTCGTAGATCCAGCGCGCGAGGTGCTCGCTGGTCGGGTTCTCGAGTCCGGGCACGTCGTTCAGGTAGCGGTGGTCGAGCTGCTCCTCCAGCGGCTTCCAAGCGCGCTTGAGCTCGGCGAAGTCGGCGACCCAGCCCAGCTGAGGGTCGAGGGGGCCGCGCACGTGGATCGCGATCCTGAACGAGTGGCCGTGCAGGCGCGCGCACTTGTGGTCGGCGGGGACGTGGGGCAGGCGGTGGGCGGCCTCGATCCCGAACTCCTTGAAGATCTCGTGCTCGCTCACCGTTCCTCGAGGTTGGCGGCGCCCCAGCAGCGGCAAATGTGCTCGAGCTGCGCGGCGGCGTCGCCGGCGTCGCGCTGGATCTTGCTCAGCGCGGAGTCCTTGCGCTCCTGGACCAGGACCTGCCCGAGGGCGTGGACCATGCGCGGGAAGTGGGCGACGCGCAGGAGCACGTCGAGGACGTCCTCGAGCTCGGCCTCGGTGTGGGGGCGGTGCTCCAGGTCGAGCTCGGCGAAGGCCTGGATCCGATCCTCCTGAGCCTCGAGCAGGCTGCTCGCGCGCGAGAGGATCCCCTTGTATTCGTACTCGGGCAGGGCCTCGGCGAAGTCTGCGCGCAGCTTCCGCAGCGCCGCTGCCAGCCGATTCCGCTTGTCGTTCAACCCGCGCAGGAGGTCCACGTCGTTCACGCGAAAAGTCTACCACTGGGGGGAGGTGACTCGCGGTGGTATGCAATCGATCCCTCGGTCATACTTGCAGCGATAGGGGGACCAAGGTGGCGAAGCGGATCCAAATCTCGCTCGCGTCGGGCTTGCTCGTGCTCGACGACGAACCACCCGCGGAGGGCGACGACGCCGCGCGGAACGACGCGGCCCTCAAGGTCGTCGGGGAGCTGGAGGCCGAGCTCGAGGAGCTCGAGAAGCTGGGGGACGACGCCGCTGAGGCCTTGCTGCGGCAGATCTGGGTGCTCAACGAATACATGGAGGCTTACCCCCTGCGCTGGATTCGCAACTACGGTGAGCGCAAGGGCTGGTCCGCGGCGGCCGCGAAGATCAAGGAGCTGCGCAAGCGAGGGGAGAGCGACTACGACGAGAGCAAGCTCCCCGTGTGGGAGACCCTCGACTACCTCAAGGAGGTGCTGCCGATCCTCTTCACCCGGTTCAAGGTCCGGGGCGAGGTGCTGCGGCTGGTGCTCACGCCGCTGGGCAAGCTCAAGCACCACGAGATCCGCTACCAGCGCGACGACGCAGACGACCTGCAGCGGCTGTGCGAGGACGTCTCGCTCGAGATCCGCGCGGCGGGGGACCTCGACGATCGGGTGCAGCGGTGGGGGACGGTCAATTACCCCGCGCTCCTGCAGCAGAACCCCAAGCCGATCAAGCTCCCGACCGACCGCCTCCCGGCGCGCGGGCCCGGGTTGGCCGGGGTGGTCGCGGGCCTCGCGCTGGTCGCGTGCGGAGTCGGCCTGGCGCTCGGCAAGCTGCCGATCGAGGCCCCGCAGCCACTCGCGGTCGGGATCGGCCTGGCCTTGCTCGGCCTCGTCGCGGGGGCCTTCGGTCTCGCTCGCCTCAAGGCGCACGCCGCGGCGAGCGCGCAGCTTCCGGCCGAGTTCGCCGACCTGGCGAGCCGGTTCCGCGAGCGGCTCTACCTGATCTGCTCGCTGCGCCTGCTCAACAAGATGTCTTCGCGCTACACGCGGGCGAACGAAGGCTTCCAGGGCTTCCTCCGCAAGCACGGCGGGAAGCAGCACTGGAAGAAGGTCAAGTTCCAGGGCCGCTACCTCACGCAAGCCTTCGTCCCGGACGCCGACGAGTGGCACGACAAGGAGACGATCGAGCACTGGCTCTCCGAGCAGGTCCAAAAGACCTATCGCTTGGAGACGGTGATCCTCACCAGCCCCGACGAGTTGGACGAGGAGTCGTGGGAGGTGATCCTGCGCGCCTACCTGCTCGAGTCCCTCGACGACGACGGGAGCCACGAGGCCGAGCTCCTCGACACGGTGGCGGACCTGGTGTTCACCCGCCGCGGCGACGACTCCAAGGAGGAGCGCGAGCGCGTGTTCAGCCGGGTCTACTCCGCGTGGGAGGCGCGCCAGGACAGGCTCTGAGCCCGGACTGCGCGAACGAGGCAGGACGCGCCGCCGACTCGCTCCGGCGCAGCCCGGCTGCTTCGCAGGCGGCTACCCCGCAAGCTCACCACCTCGTGGTGAGCTTTGCGGGCTAGCGCAGGCCGTCGAGCACCTTGCGTCGCTCGCGAGCGTAGTCCTCGTCCGAGATCAGGCCCTCTGCGTGCCAGCGCTTCAGTCGGCGCAGCTCTGCTTCGGCTGCGGTCTCGGGCTCGACCTCGGAGGGCGGTGAGCTCTCGGGTTCGGGCCCTGCCTCCGGCGGGGCCGCGCTGGGGTCTTCGGGGGCCGGTTCGGGCTCGGCCGCCGACCCCTCGCGAACGACGGAGCCTGGCGCGGGGCGTCCGCGGCGGAGCCAGCTGAGCGCGGCACGCACGCGCTCAGCGGTGCGCGGCGGTCGCTGCGCGAGCTCGACGTAGGCGCGCGTGAGCCCGGCGTGCGCGAGCAGCGGGCGAACCTCGTCTGCCACCGCGGGGGAGCCGGGCTCGAGCAGCAAACGTAAGGTCTCGGCGTCGCCGGCGGGGCGGGGCTGGGTCTCCGGGGTTCCCGAGAAGCGAGGCGGCTCCTCCACGTCGACGCGGGCGACCTGGTCCCAGGCGAGGGTCGCCTCGACGTCGCCGGCCCGGTAGGCGATCCGCTCCGCGTCGAGGGCGAGGACCTCACGGTCCTCGAGGGGTTCGCCCGCGGCGCCGAGTCGGGTGCTGAACGCCTCGCGCAGCGTGTCGAGGGTGCGGGCGAGCTGTGCCTCCGCGCTGAGCTCGGCGAAGTCGTCGCCCAGAGGGTGCGCGCTCTGGCAGCCGCAGAGGCCGAGGCCCACGAGGAGCAGCGCGGCCAGCGAGCGCGGCTCGAGGGATCCTCGCGCGCGGTTCACGTCCGCGGACTGCCCAGCTCGCTGGCGGTCAGCTCGGCGCAGTGCGGACAGCGGTCCCACACGCCAGAGAACGCGTGCCCCTTCTCGCAGCGCTGGGTCAGTGATCCCGGGGGGGCGTAGGCGTCCGCGGGGAGCGCGACCATGCCCGCGGCCAGGTCTTCGAGCACGCTCAGGCGTTTGCGAATCACGACTCCCAGGGCCACCGAGCCGCCGGCGTAGATCGCGAAGCTCAGGGTCCCGAGCACGAGGTTCGGGGTTCCCCCGCTGTTGCCTTCGTCGAGGGCGAAGATCACCCCGGCGAAGGGGTTCAGCGTCATGGGGAAGTACTCCAGCCCCCGGCTGCCCATTTCGTCGAGGATCGCCGCGCCGACGAGGGGCACGAACCACAGGATCGCCAGCCCCGCGCCGCCGAGGCCGTAGACCGCCGCCTTGTTGCTCGTGATCAACGACAGTGTCTGGAAGGTGAGGGCCGCGAAGGTCCAGGCCGCGATCCCGATCAGGGGGGCGAGCACGAGCCCGCTGACCGCGACCTGCGGTGCGTCTTCCGCGAAGACCTGCTCCGCTCCGACCAGGCCCATGCCGATCAGGATCACGAGCGGGCCGCCCAGGAAGCGGCGCACGGTGAGCCGCTGGTGCTGGGGGAAGGCCTTGTCCGAGTGGACGTTCCCCTGCGAGCGCAGCGCGTCGCGCCAGCGGACGGGCGCCTCGAGCGCGAGGAACAGGGAGAAGATCAGCACCAAGACCATGGACGCCTCGGCGGGCATGTCGGCGGCGACCGACCAGTCGTTGCCCCAGCCCCCCCAGCGCCGGAGCGAGCCCGCGTCCGTGCCGAGGGCCAGCGCCATGGCGGCCGCGAAGCCGAAGGCTGCGGTCCGCCCGAACATCAGCCCCGGGGCCCCCGCGAGGCGCCGCACGAAGCCGATGTAGAACAGCGCGGCGATGATCCCCAAGACCGCGCAGGCGAGGAACTCCCCGGGCAGGTGCATGTTCCACACCGAGAAGTCGTTGGCGCCGTAGGTGCGGTGGGGGTTGAGGGTCGCCATGCCGCTGGCCCACGGCCCAAACAACGCGAACACCTTGGCGCCCTCGTCGTTGTTCTCGAGGCACACCGCCGAAACGATCAGCAGCCCGATGGTGGTCATGATCGCGCCGGAGGTCGCGGCCGCCGCCTTCTTGGTGCTCAGCCCCAGGTGCGCGGAGAACAGGATGTACATCGGCGCGAGCAGGAGCAGCCCGAAGTAGGCGCGCATGGCCCCCAGGGGGCCGGCCTCGCCGCCGAGGCCGAGGAGGATCAGCGGCATGGCTGCGACGAAGGTGATCACCGGGAGCGGGAGCACCGCGGCGAGCAGGCCGTGCGCGAGTTGCACCCCGGTCAGCCCGGTCAGCCGCAGCTGCTCGAGGGTCTCGCGCTCCTTCTCGCGGCCGACCAGCGTCGCCATGCGGGCAGGGGTCACCACGAGCACGGCGACGCCGACGGCGCCCCAGGTGAAGTAGTGCAGGATCGTGAACAGCTGCTCGTAGTTGGGGCGGATGCGTCGGCTGCTCTCGGCCATCCAGATCGTGAGGATGATCCCCGCGATTCCATACAGCAAGACGACGTAGACGATCGTGATGATCAGCGGGCGGCCTTTGACCGACTGCGCCGCGTGCCACTCCGCGAGGGGGCCCAGGGGGTTCACGCCGCACCTCCTTTGAGCAAGCTGCGCAGGGTCTCCACGCGCACGCCCCCTTCGGTGCTGCCCTGGCTCGCGACCTTGAGGAACAGGTCCTCGAGGTCCTCGCGCTTGGGTTGGAGCGCAGAGACCTGAACGCCAGCCTGCACCAGATCGCGGAGCACTTTGCTGCGCAGCTCGGGGGTCGCGCGACCCTGCAGGGTGGCCGAGAGCAGGTGCACCGCGCCGCGCTCGGTCGCCTCCACCGCGTCGACTTCGTCGAGGCGGCCGAGGAGGATCGACGCCGTCGTCGGGTCGCCTACGACCTCGATCTCGAGCCGATCGTGAGGGTTCAGGCGGTCCAGGACGTCGGCGATGCGCCCGCTGACGACCATGCGTCCGCCCTCGACGATCCCGACCGCGTCGCAGAAGTCCGCGAGCTCGGTGAGGATGTGGGAGGAGACGACGATCGTCTTCCCCATGTCTCGCAGGTTGCGCACGATCTCGCGGAACTCGATCCGCGCGGCGGGGTCGAGCCCCGCTGCGGGCTCGTCGAGGAGGAGCACCTTGGGGTCGTGCACGAGGGTCCGCGCCAGGAGCACGCGCTGGCGCCAGCCCTTGCTGAGCGTGCTGCACTTCTGGCCCACGCGCTGCTTGATCCGGGCGAGCTCGATCACCTTGGAGACTCGCGCGCGTCGTTCGCGGGCGGGGATTCCGTAGAGCTGGGCGAACATGTAGAGCATGCGGCTCACGGTGAGTTCGTCGTAGAGGTGAAAGGGGTCGGGCATGAACCCCAGCCAGGGGCGGACCTTCGCCGGCTCCTCCTGGGCGTCGACCCCGTCGATGAAGACCTGGCCCGCCTCGGGCTGGTCGACGGTGGCCAGGATTCGCAGCGTCGTCGACTTGCCTGCGCCGTTGGGGCCGATGAACCCGTAGGCCGACCCTGCTTCGACCTCCAGGTCCATGCCGCGCAGGGCCACCTTGGACCCGTAGTAGCGCCACAGGTTCTTTGCGACGAGCATTCACCCACCCCTGGGCAGAGTCTCCCTAGCGTCGTTGCGTTTGTCCAGGCGCTCTTCCTGGAGGCATGCAGGCCGGGGTTCGGGCGGGTGCAGCCCCCGCTCGCGAAGCTGCAGGGGTGAAGTAAGATGCATGGGTTGGAGGACCTCATGAGTGGATTCAAGACTCTCACTGCGCTCGCCCTCGCAGTCGGCGCCGGGTACGGCGTAGCGGACACCGTGACCCTCAAGGACGGCCGCGAGATGCACGGCCGGCTGGTGCGGGAGAGCGAGGACCGGATCTGGCTGCGCACCAACAGCCAGGGCGAGACCGAGATCCCCAAGTCGAAGATCGCGACCTTCACCGAGAACGCCGACTGGGGCCGGACCTACGAGCTGCGCAGCGCCGGGTCGAAGGCCGAGGGCGACGAGGGCGGCGAAGCCGACGGCGGTGAGGGCGGGGAGGCTGGGACCGAAGACGCCCCCAAGGCTGGGGGCGCGGGCGCGACCAAGGCCGGCGGGCTGCCCGGGGGCTTGCCAGCGCTCGCCGATTGGACCTGGCCTGCGGAGCTGAGCAAGGCCGAGGTCAACACCCTGACTCCGATTCGCGACGCGTTCTACACGGAGCTCAAAGACGACCTGCTCCCCACCACGGAGGAGCGCCTCGCCCTGCTCAAGCTGCCCGAGGGGGCCGCGGAGGAGATCGAGCGGCAGTCGGCCATGCTCGCCTGGAAGCGTCGGCAAGGCAGCGCGAACATGCGGCGCCGCAACGCGCTCGACGCGATCCTCAGCGGCTACGGCGTGCGCGCGATCCCGGCGCTGGTCGACAACCTCGGCCACGAGGATTGGTGGCGGGCGCGCCTCTCGGCCCAAGGGCTCGCGAAGCTCATGAAGAGCGGCTCGGCCGACGACGGCGGCGGCAAGGCCTCGAGCAAGGTGGAGTGGAAGGAGGCGGACGCCCGCTGGTACGCCTACCACTTCAACGCCCCGGCCAGCCTGCTGGGCCTGCTCGACCACAAGGAGAACGCCCTCGACTCGCCCTTCATTCGCCAGGAGGCGAACGAGGCGCTCGGCCAGATCACCCAGCACAAGGTGAGCTACCCCTCAGCCGGCGAGAAGCCGACCTTGCTCCCGAGCAGCGAAGAGTCCGCCGCGATTCAGCGCTGGAAGAGCTGGTGGCCGCTCGAGCGCGCCCGCTGGGTGAAGGCCGAGAAGGAGCGGGACGAGCGGCGAGACAAGGTCGTCGAGGCCCTCCAGCAGTTGCTCAAGGGCCAGAGGCCCGAGCTGACGCCCAAGGACCAGTAGTCGGCGCCTCGCGCACGACCTCTCGCGCGGCGGGGCACGAGCTTTGAGCAAGGCGCGGGGTGAGCCCAGCCAAGGGCAGCTCTTCGCCCCTTCGGAGTCACCCGCCGAAGCCGCGCCTGAGCCCTCGGGCCCGCTCGCGGCGGTGGCGCCCGACCTCCCGGTGCTCGGGGAGTTCAGCTACGGGATCCCCGACGCCCTCGTCGAGCGAGTCCGGGTCGGGGTTCGAGTACGGGTTCCCTTCGGCGGGCGGAAGGTGCTCGGCTACGTGCTCGAGGTCGGCCCGGGAGTCCCCGCTCCTCCCAAGCGCGCGCGCGCCTTGCTCGCCGTGGTGGACGAGGAGCCGGTGGTCGCCGCGGACGTGCTCGCGCTCGCGCGCTGGGTGGCGACTTACTACCGCGCGCC